>CALCPB010000409.1 GCA_937897665.1 uncultured Halomicronema sp.
GCTGGGGTTGAGCTTTAGCGGCAAATCAGCCGGGGCGTTTTGGCAGCAGCGCTCGACTCAGGCTGGGACCAATGCCGCGATCGCGACTATTGCGGTTTTGGCGATTCTCGGGTTGGTGAATTTTGTCGCGGTGCAAAATGCCGCCCGGTTTGACCTCACCGAAACCCAGCTGTTTACGCTGGCTCCCGCCTCAAAGACGGTTGTGCAAGCGCTCGAAGCGCCGGTGCAGGTCGTTGTCTTTGATGCGGTGCAAAATCCTCAGGACGTCCAGCTCCTGGAAAGCTATCGTCAGGCCAGCGACAACTTCACCTTTGAATTTGTCGATCCGTAGGCAAAACCCACCCGAACACAGGCGTTTGGGGAAACCCAAGCGGGCATGGTGTTTGACGAGGTGGGCGAAGAGCGCCGCTTTTTGCAAACCATTGGCAACACGGCCAACGCGGCCAACCCGGGTGCTGCCGCCACCCTGTCAGAACGGCAGCTCACCAATGCCCTAGACCAAATTGTCAGCGATCGCACCCTGGCGGTGTATTTTGTGCAAGGCCATGACGAACCGCTGATTGAAGGGCCAGAGGCGCAGCTGGGGCAGGCGGTAGCGGCCCTGACGGGCAAAGACTACCAGGTGCAGACGCTGAATTTGGCAGCTGCGCGCACGGTGCCCGAAGATGCCGATGTCGTAATTGTGGCTGGCCCCGCCCAAGATTTTTTTGCTGCCGAAGTGGCGGCGTTGGAAGCCTATCTGTCAGCCGGGGGCGGGCTGCTGTTGATGCTTGATCCGCGATCGGACGGCGGACTCAATGCCCTGCTCGATGATTGGGGCGTTGTTTTAGACGATCGACTGGTGCTCGACACCTCTGGGGCGGGGCAGTTTGTTGGGCTTGGTCCTGCGGCTCCTATCGTGAGCAACTATGGCGATCACCCCATCACCCAAGACTTTGGCGATGGTCGTTCCTTTTTTCCGTTAGCGCGCCCGATCGAAAGCCGAGAGCTGCCCGACACCACCACGACGCCGCTCTTGCTAACCGATCCGCAAAGCCGCGCCGAAGCGATTTCTGATACGGGCGATCTCAATTTTGCCCCCAATGCCCCCGCTGATGGACCGTATGTGTTGGGTGTGGCTCTCAGCCGTCCCGCCGATCTCACCGCCACGATGCCTGCACCAGTAGCGGCCGAGGCGGATGAGGGTGCTGAGGCTGAGAACGCTGAGGAAACTGCCCCCGCCGCTGACGCAGCGGAGCCGGATGCCGAGGCCAATGAAACGGATACCGCAGTTGATGACGCTGCAGCAGGTGATGCAGCCGAGTCTGAAGCAGCCGCAACGTCTGACCCAGAAGCCGATAGCGCAGTGATCGATGAAGGTGTGACGGATGAAGCCGGTGACGCCGAGCCCGAGGCGTCATCTCTGGCCACCGTAGAAGAAGCGGCAGAAGACCCCGATTCAGCCACGCCGCCGGCAGATGTCCCCGATGACACGGCCTCTCCGGACGCTCCCGATGGTGCCGATCCGCTGGCAGAAGAAGACGCGACAGACCCGACGACGACTGAAGCACTAGCCGATGAATCTCGTCTAGTGGTGATTGGCAACACCAGCTTCGCGATCGATGGTTCCTTTGACCAACAGCTCAACGGCGACGTGTTTCTCAATGCGGTGAACTGGTTAGGGCAGGAGAGCGATGCCACCCTTTCGATTCGGCCTAAAACCGTTACCGATCGCCGCTTGGCAATGACGGGGCAGCAGGCTTGGGGGCTGAGCATTTTTTCGCTGTTGGTGCTGCCGGCGACGGGGCTAGCATTGGCAATTTTGATGGCCTGGCGGCGACGGTAACCGATGAAACTACAGCGCAGCACGATGATTTTGGTGGCGACTGCCCTTGTGATGGGGGGCGTAGTGCTGTTTACGCAAGCCCGCCAGGGCGACCCCACTCGGTCAACTACCGGGCAGTCTAATGCTGCCGCGACCCCAGTATTTGAGTTCGAAGAAGCCGACGTAGTCGGGTTAAGTATCGAAACCCAGGACCAAACCGTGGTTTTTGAGCGGGGCGAAGGGGGCTTTTGGCAGATGACGCAACCTCAGCAACAGCCCGCCGAGGAAGCCGCGATCGCCTTTTTGCTCAGTCGTTTAACGACCGATGGTTTGGTACAGACGACGACAATTGATGTCAGTGACCCGGCCGAGTTTGGTCTCGACGCGCCCTTTGCTACGGTGAATCTCACCCTGGCGGATGAAACAACTCATCAGCTAGTGCTAGGCGCTGCTGATTTTAGTGGTCGCCACTATTACGCGCTGATCGACCCTGAAACTCTGCCGCTGTCTGAAACCACCGGCGACATTGACGCCGCCATCGTCACAGAAAATATTCGTAACGGCGTTGATCGCCCTTTAGAAGAGTGGCAGGCCGTGATCGACGAAGCGCCCGCCGCCGAGGATGACGATAACACTGATCCTGAAGCCGCCGCTTCCCCGGATGATGCCGCCTCAGACAACGACGTGGAGGCTGACAGTGAAGCCGCCCCCGCTGATGATGGTGAGGCCAGTGAGGAACCGGATGACGCCATTGAGTCTGACGATGTCTCTCCTCCTGACGAGCCGGACGACTCCTAAACCCAGCGGCAAAGGATCTCAAAAAGCTGCTTGCAGGTACTCTGGTTAATGGCTGTTTAGGGACTCAACTGGCCCAACTGGTCCAATTGCTATGACGACGCCACCGACGCTTTATCCTTCTGCTACGCTGCTGATTTCTTGCCCTGACCAGCAGGGATTGGTGGCTAAAATTGCCAACTTTATCTACTCTAATGGCGGCAACATCATCCATGCCGATCAGCATCGTGATGGGGCCAGCGGCCTATTTCTGTCGCGTATTGAATGGAGTCTGGCGGGTTTTAATCTGCCCCGTGACTTAATTGGGCCAGCCTTTAACGCGATCGCGCAGCCCTTGCAAGCTGACTGGCGGCTCTGCTTTTCTGACGCGATGCCGCGCCTGGCCATCTGGGTCAGTCGCCAAAATCATTGCCTGCTAGATTTGCTATGGCGGCATCAGGCTCAGGAATTTGCCGCCGAAATTCCGCTCATCATCAGCAATCACGAGACCCTGAAGCCCATCGCCGACCAGTTCAACATTGCCTTTCACCACGTGCCGATCAGCAAGGCCACTCGAGCTGAGCAAGAAGCGCAGCAGCTCGCCCTCCTCAAGCAATACGACATTGATTTAGTCGTTCTGGCTAAATACATGCAGATTTTAAGTGGCGACTTTTTGCGACAATTTGCCAATGTCGTCAATATTCACCACTCATTTTTGCCCGCCTTTATGGGGGCGCAACCCTATCACCGTGCCCACGAGCGGGGTGTCAAAATCATTGGCGCCACGGCTCACTACGTTACCGAAGCACTCGATGCTGGCCCGATCATCGAGCAGGATGTGGTGCGAATCACCCACCGTGATGATGTTAAAGACCTGATTCGCAAGGGCAAAGATTTAGAAAGAATTGTGCTGTCACGCGGCGTGCGACTGCATTTGCAGAATCGAGTTTTGGTCTATGGCAACCGTACCGTCGTTTTTTCTTGACCACAGGCTCCGGCGATCGCGCTAGGAGCCTGCAGCTGCCTGCCCCCAAATTTGACGCCCTCTACCCTCTTTATGGTCATCGAGTCCGCGCAGCACCGGGAGCGCCATCTTGATGCGCCTCCCAGAAAATTAGGGGCTTCTCTGAGGCTCAGCCAGGGAGAAGCCCGGCGCTTGATCTAATCTTCTTCCCAGCAGTCGACTGCGAGCAGATCGCTAATCGGATCCTTGGTGGAAAACTCAAAATCTTCCAGCTCTTGACGCCAGTGAGACCACTCATCGCCAAACAAAAACGCAATCTTCCAAATGCTATCGCTCGGCTTGACGACATTGCGCTTGACGAGTGATTTTACCTGCCGTTGAAACTTCGCCATCGGGTGAGCAACCTGTTGGCTCATAGTCGTTTCGCTCATATTCAAGTTTTTAAAAAACCTTTAGAAATTACAAAAACAGCAAAGCGGTGATCAAACGAAGTGATCAGAGAGAATTTTTTCGCCACAAGGCTCTAGAAGGTCATCAGCACCTGCATAGCTGTGCTTAAATCCTTGAGTCATGCCCGATCGCGACGATGGCAAAAATTCTCTAAACAGCTTCTGAAACTATTGAAATGCTGTTTATTTCGCTTCCAGTTGCACAACATAACACAAGAAACAGCATTCAACGACAAAAAGTTGATCGGTTAGCCGTATTCTGTTGTTGAAGCTGCCCATCTACATAACAGAATATCGGCTGGTCAGCGATTGTCATCTATCAGCCGATAGAGTTTGACAGGGCAAGCCTGCCTTGGGTCACTGAGTTGACGCGACCTCATAGCCAAGCAACCGCAGGATCAGGCTCAATCTCTCAACCAAGCGGTGTTGGCCTGCGAATGGCCAGAAACGCTAGCCGCGATCGGCGAGGTTGTGACTCATATCTCTAGAGCGGGCGGTTTCTGCCCCCCTAGACAGAGGTGTCAGGGGTTATGGGGAGAGCTATCTTAGTAATAGACGCTATTGAATTGCCTGTGCCTGACCCTACCGCTTCACCCAATGCTGCTTAAGAGACTCTGCCCACCTCAAAACAAGGAACCGCCAAAGCGATTCCCTCCTTGATGGGCAAGCCAGCGATCGCGGGAACGTATCAGCCAGACCATGCCAGCGTCGTCTCAGCGTTAGAAAAGCTGCTGCTAGAGCGGTCGGGCGATCGCCACTTGGTCTTGATTCAAGACTTTCCTGACCCGGATGCGCTGTCGTCGGCTTGGGCATATCAGCTGATTTGCAAAAACTACAATGTCGACTGCGACATTTACTATGGCGGCACCCTCAGCCATCAGGAAAATATCACCCTGGTGCGCCTGTCGGGACTGCCGGTACGACGGTGGAATCCGCAAACCAAAACCGGGCCAGATCTCAGCAAATATCAGGCCTACGTCCTGCTTGACACCCAGGGCACAACCTGCCAGCTAATCCGCACGGTGGAAGCCTCGCAACTGCCGCTGTTTCTGGTCGTGGATCACCACGCCCCACAAAAAGAGATCGATGCCAACCTGGTTGACCTGCGCCCTCAGATTCGCGCGACGGCCACCATTTTGACCCAGTATTTGCAGAGTGAGCAGCTGCTGGTGCTCGATAAAAGCAATAGTACTCACGTCAAATGTGCCACTGCCCTGATGCACGGCATTCGCTCTGACACCAGCAACCTGATGCACGCAGGCGAGGCCGACTTTGGCGCGGCGGCGTACCTAAGCAACTACTATGATCCGCAGCTGCTGGCCGCAATTTTGCGCGCCTCGCGATCGAAACGAGTGATGGATGTGATCGAGCGATCGCTGCGCAACCGCAAAGTCCAAAACAACGTGACGATCGCGGGGGTAGGCTATCTGCGCTATGACGATCGCGATGCCATTCCCCAGGCCGCTGACTTCTTAGTCACCGAAGAAAACGTGCACACTGCTGTGGTTTACGGCATCGTTCACGATGAAGACGAAGAGTTAGAGGTCGTGATTGGCTCGTTACGCACGAGCAAAATCACCCTCGACCCCGACGAATTTATTAAAGAAGCCTTTGGTCAAGATCCAGAAGGGCGCTTCTTTGGTGGCGGTCGTACCACAGCGGGCGGGTTTGAAATTCCCATTGGTTTTCTCTCGGGTTTTTACGAAAACAGCGACTACAACCGCTTAAAGTGGGAAGTCTTTGACACCCAGGTCAAACAGAAGCTGTGGCGACTGGTCAACCCCGAAGATGGCCTTATCTCCACCGACTAAATTGCCGCTGACTGAGCTATACCTGATGCGCCATGGCATTGCCGCCGAGCGCGGCACCTATCGCGTGGATGACGACCGCCCCCTGACCGATGCCGGGAGAGCGCGTACCCGCGCCGTGGCGCTGCGGCTACTTGCTCTAGGCTGTCAGAGCGATCAGATTTTCACTAGCCCTTTAGTGCGCGCCCAGCAAACGGCTGAGATCCTTTTAGACGTGGGATTGGCTCCCACCGTCGAACTCAGCGCCGCCCTCGCCCCCGGTGGCGAGCTGGCAGACTGGCTGCCAGCGCTTGCCCAGTGGCAGGCGCAGTCTTCAGGACGGTTGGCCCTAGTCGGGCACGAACCCGACTTGAGCCATTGGGCACAGCAGTTGGTCACGGGGCAGGTGAGCGATCGCTGGCGGCTCAAAAAAGCGGGTGTGATTGGCCTGCACGTGCCCGCTGCGGAGACGGCGATCGGCAACAGCGAGCTGTTTTGGCTCACTCCCCCGCGTTTGTTGCTGTGAAGATGAGTAGATGCAACGGCTGCCTAAGTGATAGGCTGCAATCCAACGATTGCCGCTGTCAGGGAGGAATGCAGTGAGCCCACGCTTCCTGGCGGCTAGACCACAGGCTCCTTCCTGTAGCAGCGTCCTGCGGTACAGAACGATCAAGCCAAAGTCTGGTATTGAAAGGTCTTAAGCCAATCCAACCGGCACGCCCCGGCAGCGACACGCAGTATTCTAAGGGGCATACCAGTCAAACAGAGTCCGGCTGGGGGCTCTGACTGGGCGCTTTGCCGTAGAAACAGATTGCGGGGCAGGCAAATAGCGGCGCACATCAACTATATGGGAGCGATCCAAAGATGACAGTTTGTGACTACAAGCCCGGTCTGGAGGGAATTCCGGCAACCCAATCGGCGATTAGCCACGTCGATGGCACACAGGGGATCTTAGAGTATCGCGGCATTCGGGTCGAAGAGTTGGCCCACCAGAGCACGTTTTTAGAATCAGCTTATCTGCTGATTTGGGGCGGGCTACCGACGAAACAAGCCCTGGAAGACTTTGAACACGAGATTCGCAATCATCGACGGTTGAAATATCGCATCCGTGACATGATGAAGTGCTTCCCGGAGGGCGGCCATCCGATGGATGCTCTGCAGGCCTGTGCAGCGGCCTTGGGGCTGTTCTACTCAAAACGAGCCTTAAACGATCCCCTCTATATTCAAAAGGCTGTGGTGCGGCTGCTGGCCAAAATTCCCACCATGGTCGCGGCCTTTCAATTGATGCGGAAGGGCAACGACCCCGTACGCCCGCGTGATGACTTGGATTATGCCGCCAATTTTTTGTACATGCTCAATGAGCAAGAGCCCGACCCGCTGGCCGCGCGCATTTTTGACATCTGTTTGACCCTGCATGCCGAACACACCATCAATGCTTCGACCTTCTCCGCGATGGTGACGGCATCGACGCTGACGGACCCCTACGCGGTGATCGCCTCGGCCGTGGGCACGCTGGCGGGGCCGCTGCATGGTGGCGCCAACGAAGAAGTCATTGACATGCTGGAGATGCTCGGCAGCGTCGATAATGTACGCCCCTTTGTGGACGATTGTGTCAAACACAAGAAAAAGATTATGGGCTTTGGTCACCGCGTCTATAAGGTGAAAGATCCGCGCGCTAAGATTCTGCAAAAGTTAGCCGAACAGCTGTTTGAAAAATTTGGCGGTGATGAATATTACGACATTGCCTTAGAACTTGAGCAGGTCGTTACAGAGCGTTTAGGCGACAAAGGCGTTTATCCCAACGTCGATTTTTATTCGGGACTGGTGTATCGGCGGTTGGGTATTCCTACCGATCTCTTTACACCGGTATTTGCGATCGCCCGCGTCGCTGGTTGGCTGGCGCACTGGAAAGAACAGATCAAAGAAAACCGCATCTTTCGACCCACCCAAATCTATACCGGCTCCCACGGCCAAAAGTATGTGCCTTTGGCTGAGCGCCCCCAAATTTGGGATCGATCGCTGGCCAACGGGCATGACCAGTGATGGGTTGTACCCCTCTTGTCACTGTGCGATTTAGCACCGATATTAAGGCAGTGACGATTTTCAGGAACTCTATCCCTCCAATTTATTGGGGGGATTTTTTGTGGGCGATCGCCAGGGGCAGGGGCAGAGCCCATCGCGAAAACGGGTTTTGACCCGGGCAGCGAAAATCAGACGGCAATCATTCCGCCAAAAGGTATAGTTCGACACCTTTGCAGCTGATCGAGATGCATACAGTAAACATGTTCCAAAGTTATTCAGGTGTTGGCCAGACCTCAACGCGGCCTCAGTTACCAACCGATCATGTCTGAGGCGTCGATACGGTACTCGCTGGCTGAGCGAGCTGGCAAAATAAGGATAAATTGGCTCCTGGCGAGCCTGTGAGCAGGGGCCCTGGTCGCTCTATCGAGCTGCTCTGGTAAGTTGGCAATGATCATCTGTGAAGCGTAATGGTATTAGATGCTCGAGATATGATTCAGCCTGCAGCAGCAGCGTCTGAAAAGAATATTAAGGAAGTGCTGGCCCAGGGGGCCGCAGGCGTCTCGTTGCGCTCGGTGACCAAAAAATACGGCAGCTTCACCGCGGTCGAAAACCTCCTGCTAGACATTCCGGCGGGGTCTTATTGTTGTTTGTTAGGGCCGAGCGGCTGTGGCAAAACCACCACGTTGCGGATGATTGCCGGTCACGAGTCGATCTCCAGCGGCGATATTTATATTGGCGATCGCCGCGTGAATGCGCTGCCCCCGGCCAAACGCAACACGGCGATGATGTTTCAAAACTACGCCCTGTTTCCCCACAAAACGGTGTGGCAAAACGTTGAGTTCGGGTTGCGGATGCGGCAGGTGCCCACCGCCGAACGTCGCGTTCGCGTGGGCGAAATCTTGGAACTGGTGGGATTAAGCCAAACGAGAGATCGCAAGCCGGATCAGCTCAGCGGCGGGCAGCAGCAGCGCATCGCCCTAGCCCGCGCCTTGGTCACCCGCCCTCAGGTATTGATGTTAGATGAGCCCCTCAGCGCCCTTGATGAAAACCTGCGAGTGCGGATGCGCAGCGAACTCCGCAATATTCAAAAGCAGTTTGGCCTCACCTTTATTCAGGTCACCCACCATGTGGAAGAAGCCTTCTCCCTCTCCTATCATATTGTCGTGATGGATCACGTGCATATCGACCAGGTCGCCACACCCAGTGACCTATTTGCGAAACCCGCTTCAAAATTTGTGGCGAAATTTATTGGCGACAACAACATTTTTGAAGGCACCGTGCTTAACGCCGTCCCTGATAGCGATGGCCTCGACATGATTGAGTTAGCGGTGACAGGCCTCGGATCGATCTTTAGTCGGGGGCAGGCCACATCGGTGGGGCAAACTGCTGCCTGCTCAGTGCGCCCGGACCTGCTCACCATCGTGTCACCGGCGGACGGCACGCCTTCGCCCCAGGTGAATCACCTCACGGCCCGAGTCGTTGATGTCGAGCTGACCGGCTACGTCACCCGCGTGGGGCTCCTGACCGAAGCTACTGGCCAAGAGCTGCTGTACAAAGTGCGCACAGCTGACTGGGCGGACGCCGGTATCAGCGAAGGTCAGACGGTTAACCTGCGCTGGTCGGCGCACGACTGCGTGTTTCTGGCAGATTGATCGGACTGTGATTGGTCGGACTGTTGACGAATCGCCTTAATCTGCCCTTAAATCGTCTCAATTCTGCAAGGAGAGCTCTCATGGCTAATGTTTCTCGTCGTTACGTGCTTCGAACTGGGCTGGCAGCGGGGGCGGCAGTGGCTGCTGCCCGCTGCGGCGGTGCTCCCGAAGGGACGCCAAACAATCCAGCGACCGGGCCCGAGGTCAATACCAACCAGATTAAAGATGTCACCCTGCGCCTGATTGGCACCGGCGTCTCTCAGATCAACGAGATTCGCGATAAGGCTCAAGAAGACCTAGGCTTTAGCCTAGAAATGCGGGCCCTCAGCACCGAAGAAAACAATCAAATTGCCATCACGCAGCCCGATCAGTACGACATCTTTGATGGGGAATATTTCAGCTTGCCGCTGGTGGTGCCCTCGGGCAACCTGCGACCCATCGAGATTGCTAAAGTCAGTGACTGGGACAAAATCGTCTCCTTTTTCACCAGTGGCAAATACGAGGGCATGCCCGTTGAAGCCTCTCAAGGGACAGCCCCCTATAAAGTGATGTATCTGACCGGGCCAGATTCTACCGAGTTTTCCGAAACGCCTACCGACTTTGCCACGCTGATTCCTTTCCAGTACAACGCCGATACGCTGGGCTATCGGCCTGACTTGATCAACCGCCCGATCGAAACCTGGGGTGAGCTATTCAACGAAGAGTTTCGGGGCAAGACGTCGATTCTCGACATTCCCCAAATCGGCATCATGGACGCCGCGATGGTGGCTGAGGCCCTGGGATTGATGACATTTGCCGATAAAGGCAACATGACCAAAGCCGAAATCGATCAGATTATTGGCATCCTCAAAGAGCAAAAGGCCGCCGGTCAGTTTCGCGCCTTTTGGAAGACTTTCGACGAGTCGGTCAATCTGATGGCTTCGGATGAGGTCGTTTTACAGTCCATGTGGTCACCGGCGGTGGCCGCCGTGCAATCGCAGGGCATTGAATGCATTTACGCGCCGCTAAAAGAGGGCTATCGCGGCTGGGGTGGTGGCGTCGGTCTGTCGAAGAACCTGGAAGGCATTCAGCTCGATGCCGCCTATGAGTATCTGAACTGGATGCTGGAAGGTTGGGTGGGGGCCTTTTTGGGTCGTCAGGGCTATTACAGTGCGGCACCGGAGAATTCTAAGCAGTACATGTCAGAGGCAGAATGGGCCTACTGGTATGAGGGCCAACCGGCCTCTGAGGACATGGTGGATCCGTTTGGTAAGACGCTGGCCAAGTCAGGAAACGTTCGCGATGGCGGGGCCTTTAAGGAGCGCTTTGGCAACATTGTTTGCTGGAATTCCACTATGGCAGAGAACACTTACCTCGTCCAAAAGTGGAATGAGTTCATTGCCTCCTAGTACTGCCTCCGTTCGGGTCGCTATCGATTGGCCGAAAGTTGCCAAAAGTCATGCTTGGTAATGCTTCTCGGCCAGGCTTGGGCGGGTGACTTCACCGCCTACGGCACTTTTCCTGAAGCCAGGAGCGGTTGACCTGAAGTCTGCTGAGGATATTGAGGGGCGTTGCTTACCAATAGCGGCCCCGATTTTAGGGGTTTGGCACGGCTGAACCCCACCGGTGATTTCGCTCGGTGCAAATTCTAGTGATCTTCTCCTGTCGGAGAAATTTGGCTTTTATGTCTAAGACCTGGACAGTCTTCAAACCCTATCTGCTGGCCGCTCCTCAGGCGATCGCCCTGGCTATTTTTTTGGTCTTCCCGATTGTGCTGATTGGGGTCGTGAGTTTTTGGGAGTTCAACGGCTATTCCATGACGCCAGCCTTTACGCTGGACAATTACATCGGCATTTTTACCTCTCGGGTCACCCTCCAGACCTATCTCAATACCTTTAAATTTGTCGTGCTGGTCTGGCTGGCGACGCTGTTGAATGCCTATCCGGTCGCCATTTTTCTGTC
>CALCPB010000410.1 GCA_937897665.1 uncultured Halomicronema sp.
AGTGTCAATATTCAACCACCCCGGCCCTTCCACTAGTTGCCCAGGTTTGATGTCGGGAAACGTAAACGTAATCGTGTGACCGGTCAAAATCAGCTTGTTCTGAAAGTAAGGTTCGGGCTCGCTGTGAAAGGCATCCCGAATCCAGCAGCACTCTTCAGAAGTTTGTTCTGCCACTGTGAGGGTGGGGTCGATACCCGCGTGCACCAGCCAGATATCGCCTAAATCTAAATAGAGGGGCAGCGTCCTAAACCACTCAATGTGACGGGTCAACAGGTCAACATTCTGGTTGTAGCTGTTCAGCGTTGACTGCCCGCCGCTGTAGAGCCAAGCGTGCAGCGTTTGCCCTGCCCCCTGTTTGGTCGCGAGGGCATCCAGCAGCAGCCGCTCGTGATTGCCTAAAACACAGCGGTGGCCCTGCCGACGCACATAGTCCACCACTTGAGAACTTTGGGGACCGCGATCGATTAAATCACCGACAAAGTAAACTTGGTCGGCTGAGTCTGGGGCGACGGCCTCAAAGAGGCTCATCAGGCCAGCGTAATGACCGTGAACATCGCCAACAAAAATACGTCGGGGCATGGACCAACAGCGCGCAACAGCTAGAACTACAACAGCAAAACACTCGATTAAAGATGGCACCCCGAAAAGATCGAGTTTCTTTAAACTAACAAACTTACCGGTCGCCAATCCCTTAGAAAATCAGTAAGGTGACCGAGTCGATGGCATGGCTAGCGGCACCCTCAGCTACGACGATCGCGCTGGATGTCGTAAATCGCTTTCTCAATACACCAACTTCTTGAGCGGCCTGGATGGTTGAACTCAACGCGGTCAATCAACCGTTCGGAGACTCGCCGGGCTTTGGTTAACCGGGCTAAACGGCGCATGAGTTGCGGGGAGGCCGCGGCTGCCCCCGACCGAGATCGCCCTAAGTGAGGCGCTGTACCCAGGCGTCTGGGCGAGCGCCGACGGCGGCTTAACCACCATCCCAAAATCCCCAATACCATTACTGCTAATAGGATTTCAGTCATTGCAATCGTCGATTTGAGTAAGTTGCTCGATCTGTTATGCCCTGGTTTTCACTCAGGGCCGTGCGGGTGTCGTTTAGCCAAGAATGCATCACAACGTCACAGGATGCCGTCGTTGATGCTTGATGTTCTATCATTCCCCAATTGAGTCTGACGGCAACGTTGTCTTGGGCTCTGAGGTGGTGGCTGTCAAGGGCCGTGGTGACTCACCGCTTGAGGTGATGACATCGGTGAGTTGAGTGCTGCCAATTTGCCAGATTAATTCGGGAACCGGATCATAGCCGCCGGCATTAAACGGATGACAACGGATAATGCGGCGGAGGGCTAAGCCTAGACCTGCCACGGCACCAAAGCGACGAATGGCCTCCAGCGCATACTGCGAGCAGGTGGGTGTAAAGCGGCAGGTGGGCGGTAGCAGCGGTGAAATCACGCTGCGATACCCCTGAATGCTCCAAATCAAGAGGGTCTTCATGGGTGATGAAAAGGCGTTCCCTCGATCCTAGCTTGCGGTCTCTCATTCTTGGGGGAGAAAAGTGCGATTGCTCCGTTACATTTGTTAAAGTGCTTCCAGACGACGGTGAGCAAAATGCCTGGGGAAGTGCCCTATTTTGAGTAGTGAAATCGCTCTGTTGTCCTCGCTGTTGCCGAGATCCCTATAGGAATTGCCACATATGCTGCGCCTTGAAAATATTTGCAAAATCTACCCCACTGGCGAAGTGCTAAAGGACGTCAATTGGGAAGTCAAATCTGGCGATCGCATTGGTTTGGTGGGCGTGAATGGGGCTGGTAAATCAACACAGCTCAAAATTATTCGTGGGGATGTGGAGCCGACCAGTGGCAGTGTGGTACGGCCCGC
>CALCPB010000411.1 GCA_937897665.1 uncultured Halomicronema sp.
AGAGCTGATTTTCCACGAAGCGGTACATACGGTGCAGCAGGGGGCGATCGACAGTGGCAGTGGCTCCGAAGACTCTATGGAGGACACTGGGGCTGACCTGGGCTTGAAGGCCGATCCTACCCAAATCGCCTCAGACGCTGTCGCCGTGCAATCGGCAGCGACCCCATCCACCGCAACTGCAGACGAAGAAGAGGAGCAAACAGGTACTTCAGAGGCAGACGGTGAGGACATGGCCGCCGAGGGCGAGAAAGATGCCCAAAATGCTGTGGACTCAGAGAGTGCCGATACTCCCACCGAGGGGCAAGAAGCCGTGCATACCGACGTGCCCCCCGACGAGGCTGTCGGCACGGCCCAAGATGTTTTTACGCCAGTTCCCGAGGCGGAACCCGACAAAGTCCCCGCCCCCGAGGCATTGGGCAACCCTCTCGAACCCCTGCACGAATTGGGCTTCGAAGAGGGCCTCGACAATGCTCAAGATGCGGCCAGCAGCTCGATGGATGGCTCGGAATTTGGGGGCGATGCCTTTCCAGACTTTAACGCGGCGTTAGCTCAGTCCGTCGCCTTTGCAGGAGAAGACGCCGGAGATGTACTCAATCTGCAAATGGCTACTGCTGTAGACGAGCAGGCGGCAGCCGATGACACGACTAAAGACACCGAAAAAGCTTGGGATGCCGGGGAGGAAGTCGGCTGGCCCAAAGGCATGAAGGAATCGGACACGGGCAATCCAGTGGGCGACTGGATTGTGGACAACATGTTTTTGGCGGGCTCTAGCGGCAAAATCGTCGATATTGCCAACCTGATGGCCGGAGATGCCTCTTGGTTCGCCCTCAAGCCAACGCACTGGGCCCACATGTTTGGCTATATGGCCATCACGTTCGAAATTTTCATCAACATGATCGAGCTGCTGACCGGCATTTTGGACCTGATCTGTCTGGCGCTGACGACGGTCATGTTCCTCTTCATCATGATGCAGGGCATCTGCTACGGCATTGGCACACTCATGAATGCCCTTGCTGCGGGGTCTGGGGTGACAATGTTGGCCTATGCAGAATGGTGGAAAGGGTTGTGGCAAGTGATCGCGGGCTGGTTAGTCAAACTCAGCGAATTCATCATTTGGTGGACAATCTATCGCCTGGGCTTGCGGGCTATCACGATCGTCCTCTGGCTATTAGATGCCTTGTTGGCCGGGGCTGTGCTGGGTTGGGAACATGCTAAAGAGGGCCTGGGCCGAGCCGCCGTGCAGGCGGTCGGGGCGGCAGCCGATATCTTGGCCATTGTTCTCTACAAGATGACCGTTGATACCGGTATGGAGAGGGACGTAACCGACAGTGCCCGAGAGGCTTTTATTGAAGAACTCGTGGTCGGTGTTGGCTTCGGCGGCTTTGGCGGAGCCGGTATGGAACAGGCGCAGAGCAGTACTGGCAGTGCTGTTCAGGCGAAGGCAGACGAGACTAAAATCCAGGCGGTGCGGGAGTCTAATGAGGAATTGGAAACCGAGTATGAAGATTATCAAGAGGCTCACGAAGAGTCGAAGGAGGCCCTACCGGAAATCCCAGAGGCTGATCCTTTGACCACGGTGGAATCTGCTAGCACCAGAATGGCCGTTTGCGATGCTGAAGATGAGCGAACCCAGGGCGCGATCGCCGAAACAGAGAGGCTCATTCGCGGCAAGCAGCTTTGGGCCGAAGACATTTACGGCAGTCAACTGATTTTAGAGGAGTACCACGCTCAGCAAGAACAGTCTCAGGCGATGAGCGAAGCCTACCAAGAGCGCACAGGCATGGCCGCGGCTGAAGTCGCTGACGCCAAACCCACCCTCGAAGGTGCTCAAGCTCAAGCCGATACCGGGGCCGCCGATTTGAACAGCCAGCAGGGCAATATCAAGCAGGGCAGTGCCATGGGCGGTCTGGTGGGGCAGGATGTACCCTCTGACCAAGGCCCCGTAGCTCAGCAGGGAGCCGATGGCGGCGCTGCCGATGTGGCTCAAGGCCCCAGCACCTCGGATGATGGGGTCGTCGCCGCCGCCGGAGCCATGAAAGAACAGGGGGCGCAGGCTGTGGAGTCGGCAGAGATTCAATCCCTGCTGGAAACCCGCGAGGCCGAGGCGGCTGAAGTCCAAGCCGAAAACCAAGCCGAAATTGAGTGGCTGATGACCCGGCGAGAAGCGTTTTATGCCCACTGGGAGGCGATACAAGCGACGCGCAACGCCGCCGAAGCCGACCGGGAAGAGGGCTTGGCAGAGGGGGAAGACTGGTCAATCGAAGTGTTTGCCATTATTCAAGACTTCATGGCCATGGAGGGGGCTGATACAGAAGAAGATGAAGATACGGACAATGACGATGATGATGTCCTGATGTCAGAAGACTTGGAAGACGAAGAAGACCAGCCTACGTTAGACGAAACGCTAGAGAACTTTATGGAGGTCTGGCAAGCCCTGGCAGAACAGTTCGGTGTTGCCGAGGATGAACACCAAGATGACGTAGCAGAGACGGTGGTTGGGTAATCGTGATAGAGGTCTATAAGTCATGAAAAAATCAACGCTCGAAGCCTTGCTGAAAGCGGCTGACAAACAAGTCCAAGATTTCGTCGCAGCAGGGGAACTGTCGGCAAACCAGCAGCAGGCGATCGCCCATGCCCAAAAAGCCCTCATCCACGCCCAGCTCAAACAGTGGGCTGAAGCCGCTGAAGAATATGACGCCGCGATCGCCCTCTGCAATCCCGACAGCGACGCCATCGAAGATAAAGCGAGTATCGCCCTCAACCAATACGGCAAAGCGATCGCCCTGTTTCACCTGCCAGAGCGACGTAAAGAGACCCGTGAGGCGATCGAGCTTGCTCTCAAACTGGCGTTAGAAATTGGCCATACCCATCTCGCTGCCAAGGGCTATTTCTTCCTCGCTTCCCTCCATCGAGAGGCCGGAGACATTCTCAGTGCTCTTAAGGCCAACAGCCGCGCTCTGCGGTTGGATCGCAAAACCGAGCCGTCTACCCTGACGCTTTCGATCTTGCGGACGCGAAGTTCTACCTGCGTGTTGCTGGGGCAGATTGAGCGAGCGCGAGCCGATTTAGATCGGGCCTATGACCTGGCCAAACGCCTGGGCGAAATTCACCTGGCCTATGCCATCCAACTCGATCGCCAAACCCTGAAAACCCTCACCACCGATGAGACCTGGGTCGACAGCGATCGCTTTCTCAAAACCCTGCTGACAGAAGCGCAAAGCGCGGGCGCGGATACCGTCATTGGCGATATCAACCTGTACCTGGCCCTCGTCGCGGCGGAACAAGAAGACTGGGCCGCTTCACGCGATTACGCGATGACCGCGCGGCAGGAAACCCTCAAAGCCTCGGACATTCATCGGTTTGCCCGATTTTT
>CALCPB010000412.1 GCA_937897665.1 uncultured Halomicronema sp.
GCGTCCAAACGACGTGGCTCAGCCATTGCCCAACCCTTTAACGTAGCTGCGTGCCGAGGCGGTTTGCCGTTGAAAGTTTTGAATCGAAACGAGACGATTTGCCCCAGCATCCCAGAGGATTAACTTTGAACAGGCGGGCATGTCTTTGAAGCGGATCGTTTTGACTGCAGACAGCAGGTGACGGTTTTTTTCGTGGCAGGCGCGCAGATTGTAGTTAGGAATCCGCTCTGACAGATGGTGAATGCTGTGATAGCTGATATCTGCCGTAAACCATTTGAAAATTTCTGGAATGTCGAGGTAGCTGCTACCCGCGATCGCGCCCTGCAGATAATCCCAGCCGTCGGTGCCGTGGGCGTAGGCGCCCTCAAAATTATGCTGCACAAAAAAGACGCAGATAAAGATGGCCGCTGAAAACATCAATACGAGAGAGTAAGTGCCTAGAAAGAAGGCCGTACCAAGCCAGCGACAAAGGATGATCCAGCCGCCCACCACAAAAATATTGTTGAGCAACACATCCCAAAACTCACCCGCTGTAGACCAGTTTTTGGGTTTGTAGGTCGCCACGATTGGTGAGAGCCCCGTAAAACCACGTTGCTTGAGATGGCGCCCGGCGTGCCTCAAAAAACTGTAGGTTTCGGCCATGAGAATCAGTCTGGGCTTGAACGCTAAGTAAAAGAAACCGCCCGGAAACACCATCCAAGGCTGCCGCAAGATGCCATAGAGCTTTTGGTCAAACGGACTCAGCTGGGCAAACTCATCGGTAGATAGAAAGTCGCCGATACTGCGATAGCGTTCCCAATCGCCGTTGGTTTTGTGGTGATAGGCATGGTCGCGTGACCACCAATGTTGAGGAATGGCGTTGATCAAACCCAGCACAAACCCGGCTACCCGATTGACTTTTTTGGAACGAAAGAGCGCGTAGTGGCCACAGTCATGCATGAGCGAAAAGCAGCGCAGTGAAAATAGCACCAGCAGCGCAATAATCGGCGGCAATAAAAAGATCGAAATTGCCGCTGCTTTGACGGCTAAAAACCATAGAAAGACGTAGGGCACCAGAGTGTTTAAAAGCTGATAAGCCGCTCGAAGATCATTGCTCTTCATGTAGGGCGACAAGTTGAAATCTGACTTTTTGATCACGTCTTCCATAGAGTTTTATCTGTCTTCACTAAAATCCAAAACAACTGCTTCAAAAATGTCGCGTACTATCGACGCTGCGCCCAATTCATTTAGCCCTATTGAAGGCCTGGACGGGCCATGCAAGGAGGTAACTCCTTCGTGAACTGTCGAAGCATCTATCCAGCTGTGTCCCAGGTAGATCGCCGCATCGAGCCGACATTCACAAAACTTAAACGTACCATTCTGTGATCAGAAAAGCTAGAGCGGATTCCTCGCCTGACAGGATGCATTTTGAGGATTCGATCCAATAGCAATCAGATTCCACTTTTGATCAGTCTAGGCGATGATCCTACGCAATTTATTTGCGGTGAAACTGACCCACTATGCCGGTCTCTCGATTGACTAGGACAGTTTTATTTTGGTGTCTATAAAGTCGGTGGCCTAAAGCCATTTGTCGAACTTCTAAGGCAATTCCAAAAGTTAATAGATTGAGGCGATGAATGTGTCTGTGAGGGTCGACGATCGCATCAACGCCCTGCAGAATCTTGAATCGTCCTAGCCTGAGCGCTAACCGTCTCCTAGCGGGCTAGCTACTGTGCCTCGTGCGTTTGGGATGAAAACGCCTCAAGCTGAGTTTCGATGTTAGCACGAACCATTTTGCAGCAATGGAGGTAGGGTTCAGCTTCGGCATAGTCGGCATAGACTGACAAGTTATGGGTTGCGGCATGAAGATGGCGCTAGAGAATGACCGCCACACCGCCATCAAATCGCCTGCGCACTTTGCGTACCTTTCTCAGCGGTTAGCCGATAGGCTTGACCAGGCATCGTCATGCCCGCCTCAAGGCTTGGGATCGTTCATGGATAATGCGTCCTCAGGCGTTTCCCGAGAGCAAAATATTCCAGACTGTGGCGGGTTGGGCCAATGCCGTTGGCATGGCTCTGCCAACGCGAACGGCGGCCTACAGCAGGCTGTATAGGGATAAATTCTTTCTAGGAAATCGCCTAACTTGATGCACAATTGGCTCAACTTGTGGCGTGGTCAAGGAGAGATGAGACATGTTGAGTTGGGATCAAACGCCTGCTCTAGCGACGATGCGACGCTGTCGGGCCTGGGTGGAGATCGATTTGGGCGCTTTGCAGCACAACGTTCAACAGCTGACGCAGCATTTGGGCACAAAGGCCGCTTTGATGGCCGTGGTTAAAGCGGATGCCTACGGTCACGGGGCGATCGCGGTGGCGCAAACGGCCTTATCGTCCGGCGCCAGCTGGCTGGGGGTGGCGACAGTCCCGGAAGGGGTAGAACTCCGAGAAGCCGGGATTGATGCACCTATTTTGATCATGGGAGCCGTCAATAGTGCCGAAGAGGTGGGGGCGATCGCCCGCTGGCAGCTGCAGCCGACGCTGGTATCTCCCAAGCAAGCCCTGATTTTTTCGGAAGCACTGGGACAACGTTCAGGCTCTCCCCTACCGGTGCATCTCAAAATTGACACCGGCATGTCGCGATTGGGCTTTGACTGGTCGCAAGCGCCTGAGTTTGTGCAGTTTGTGCAGCGACTCCCCCATTTGCAGATCGCCAGTGTTTACTCTCATCTAGCAACCGCCGATGACCCTGACTCCACCGTTTTGCGCCAGCAGCAGCAGCGCTACGAAACCGCGATCGCCCAAATTGCTGCCCAGGGATTAGCTCACCCCCAGCATCATCTGGCCAACTCGGCGGCAACGCTCGGCTATCCCGACTTACACTACGACCTGGTGCGGGTCGGCCTCGCCCTCTACGGCCTGTATCCGGCCCCCCATTTGCAACCGACTCTACTGCTCAAACCGGTGATGCAGGTCAAAGCCCGCATTACCCATCTCAAGACCATTCAGCCCGGCACGGGTGTGAGCTATGGTCACAGCTTTGTTGCCACCCAACCGATGCAAATCGCGGTGGTGGGCATTGGCTATGCCGACGGCGTGCCCCGTGCCTTGTCGAACCAAATGTCGGTGCTAGTGCAGGGGCAACGGGTGGCGCAAATCGGTGCGATTACGATGGATCAGATGATGATCGACGTGACCCAGGTGCCCAATCTACAAGAGGGCAGCGTGGTTACACTGTTGGGCCAAGAGGGCTCAGAAACGCTCACCGCTGACCAGTGGGCCACCTTGACCGGTACGATATCTTGGGAAATTTAGTGCAGCTTTAAGCACCGTTTGCCTCGCATTACGACCCCGGCTACTGCGACTTCGTCGACCTCTACACCAACGGTCGAGCCGCGCGATCGCCACTAAGCGCAATGATCTTGCCCGTCTCCCCTATCGTTGTCGTCACAATGGCGAGATAAACTGACGGTCACAGTATCTCAGCGCTAACAGCTATTGGAACCTCCTGAGAAACCCTGATCGTCACCGCGTGGTGTGTATTGAGTGCGTCAACTGAGCAGCATGGACAGCGTTAGCCCCCAGCAAATTCTGCAAACCCTCGTTAGCCGCTATGGGCAAGACCACAAGTCCTTACAATTTGCGACCTATGTCAGTGCCTATCAATATCTCAGGCTTTATGACCTGATGCGTCGGTACGTCCAGCCCGGCAGCCAAGTGCTGGATTGGGGCACTGGTTCTGGACATTTCTCTTACTTTTTGGCGCAAGCAGGCTATCAGCCCAGCGGCTTCGGCTTCAATGACTATCCGTTGTTTTGCCAAAATCTGCCGCCCGTCACTTATCACTATCGGCAGGGCAGTCCTGCTACGCCAGTGGAATTGCCCTTTGGGGACAGCACTTTCGATGCCGTGGTTTCCGTTGGGGTATTAGAGCATGTACGCGAAACTGGCGGCCAAGAAATTGCCAGTCTGCAAGAGATTCACCGTATCCTCAAACCAGGGGGCTGCTTCCTCTGCTATCACTTTCCCAATCGATCCAGCTGGATCGAGTTTTTGGCTCGATTTACCCAGCGGTTTTCGCATCCCTATCTGTTTACCGCCGCCGATATTCGCGCCTTAGTGCAGGCTGCTCAGTTTGACCTGCTGGAGATGGGACGCTACGCGCTGCTGCCTCGCAATATGTGGCAGTCATCAGCCCTGCGCGATGAACGGTTCGGTCCCGCGATCGCCACGGCTTACAATCAGCTGGACCGGGGGCTCGGCTGGCTGCTACCGATGATTTGCCAAAACTATCTATTTGTGGCTCGCAAGCCCTCCTGATGAGCGCGAGAATAGACATTACCTCTCCCTTTATCTACCGTGTTTAGAGCTGTGCTATGAACGTCTACGAACAGCTGCGTCAAACTCATCGGCAACGGGTCAGCGATGGAGCGATCGCCCCGGTATGGCCAGCCACCGAGTCCGCTGCTCGAGTGCTGCTATTGGTCTGGTCGCAACTGGGAGACTTTGACAGTTTGGAATATGCCTGGTGGCTACGGCGAGATTGGGCCAGACTGCAAACCGAAGGGATCGTTGTAGGGGCGATTGGCATTGGCGATCACGGGGCGGGCCAACAGTTTGCTCAGTTCACCGGCTTTCCGGCAGACTCGCTGTTTGTGGACCCGACGGCGACCTTGCATCGTGAACTGGAATTATATGCCGGGTTGTCGGTCAACTGGCCCGGCCTCAAGCCTAGCCAGACCGCCTGGGTAAACCTGATGCTGATGTGTGCTGGGATTGCCAGCCCAGGCACCTTGCGAGAAGTGCTGCGCGGCTACACCGGTGATCGCACGGCCCCCCAGCTGATCGACGATGACACCGTCATTGACGATACGCCCCTCCCCCCCCTGAAAGGATCATTTTTTCAGCGGGCGGGGGGGCGCGGTTGGCAACGCCCCTTTGAACTCGCCACCCTGCGCCTGCGCAACATGACCGAGGTGCTGGGCAAGTGGGGCACTTATGTGCCCGATGCGCGGTATATGACCCAGCGTGGCGGCACCTTTTTGTTCGATGCTGCGGGGCAACTGCTATACGAGCATCGCGATCGCGGCATTTTGGGCTTTGCCGAAAATATGAGCTACCCCCTGTCATTTTTGTTTGCTGATGACGATCCGGCAGCGCCCACCGAAGCGACGACGTCGATCTCTGAGGTGACTCACTAAACCCTGACAAGCAGATATCCTAGTCTGCCTTCGGAGGGATACAACGATCGGCCCGTACAAACTGCCGAGATTGGTTTGAGGGAGGCATAGACGGAATCGGCGATCGCTGAGACGGTTTTCCCCCCGCCGTGAAACTCAGCAAAGCACTGTAGAATCAAATTGCTTTGCAATGCACTCAGTCGTAAGAGAGAGAACCGCAATGTCTCAAGGGCAAGGATTTGGATTTGGTCTCGGCAAGATGAAAGAGCTTGCCGATGCTGTGAAAAAAGCCCAACAGATTCAGGAGGGTGCGAAGCAGCTGCAAGAAGACCTCGAAGCGATGGAAATCGAAGGTCAATCGGGCGGCGGCTTAGTTAAAGTTTTCGTCAGTGGCAACCAAGAACCGCGCCGGGTCGAGATCTCACCGGACGCTATGAATGAAGGGGCCGAGGTACTTGCTGACCTCGTCGGGGCAGCCATGCAAGACGCCTACCAAAAATCAACCGAAACCATGCGAGAACGGATGGAAGGCCTCACCGGCGGTCTTAACTTGCCCAACCTCGGCTAGACGAACGGGTCTCTCACGCCGACCAGCTTGGCTGACCGGCGGCTCGCTTGAATGCTCCAGCTCGGCAGTGACGGAGCGGTTAAAGATGCTGAGAAATATCACTGTCATCCCCTAATTCGGCTTAACTGTGGGTCACGCACTATGACAACCCGATTGTTGTTTGTCTGCCTCGGCAATATTTGTCGTTCACCCTCGGCAGAAAACATCATGCAACACCTGCTGCAAGCCCGTGAGCTCACGTCGGCCATTAGCTGTGACTCAGCGGGCACGTCCAGCTATCACATTGGGAGTCCGCCTGATCGACGGATGGCGCAAGCGGCTCAGCGCCAGGGCATTACCTTAAAGGGGCAGGCGCGGCAGCTAGAGGCTGTTGATCTCGCCAGCTTTGATTGGATTTTGGCGATGGATGATGCCAACTATCGCGATATTTTGCGGTTAGATCCGCAAGGCCACTACCAGCACAAAGTGCGCAAGATTTGCGATTTCTGTCGTCATCATCCCGATACTGAGGTGCCCGATCCCTACTACGGTGGGGAGGCAGGCTTCCGCTATGTGATTGACTTATTGATGGATGCCTGCGAGGGATTTTTAGAGTTTGTGCTTCAGGAGTCAGCCCCGCGCGGCGTGTAGCTGTCTCTAGGCTGGTGCAATTTGCTCTATCTGAGGGGAACAACTCCCGCCAGATGGGAACGCTGGATTAGTCTCTCTTCTACAGCTATGCATGATTTGGGATTTTTGAGGCCAATGTTAAGGCGCGGGCTTCGTCATCGGTTAGCCCAGGCGATCGCGTTAACGGGTTTGGGGCTCATGGCAACGGCGTTACCGGTTCGTAGCGCCGAAGAGATTATCTTTACCTACGGTTTTTTTGAGCGCACGGTGGCGATCGCCGATCTCGAAGCCTTTGCCAATGGGGAAGGCTTGAGTCGTCAACTTTCAGAATATGCTGCGACCTTAGAGCTCACCGAAGCCGAATTGATGACCATTGAGACGGTGCTCAGTCAAAGAGCTGACATCAGCGAAGTTGATGTCTCTCGATTTTTATATGGCACCCAGGGCAAAACGCTGCTGGAGTTCATCGGTGAGGTGATTCAAACCCCCACTCGGCAATCGGGCTTTTATGCCATTCGCGGCGGTCTGATCTTGGCTGCTGCCGATGACGAGAACGGTCTGACCATTCTGAATTTCCTGAAGAAGTATCCCACTCCCGCCATTCGCATTGATCTAGGCAAAGGACTGGAAATTGCGACGACTGTCACCGATAAGTTGGGGGACTCTGAACGAGCGCTCGCCCTAGTGCAAACGCTTGCCCAAGAGGCCGCTCTGGTCAGCCCGATCAGCGATCTTTCCTCAACCCGGCAGCTGGTCTACGATTTGCCTGAATTTGCCGTGGCCACTGAGCCCTTAAACTTACCCTTTCGTGCCGTCCAGGCGACGCTTTTTTTGCCTCAACCCCGACGTCCAGGGCAGTCACTACCGGCTGAGATTCCTGTGATCGTGATCTCCCACGGCTTGGGAGATGAACGAGAGAGCTATGAATATGTCGCCACCTTTTTGGCCAGCCGTGGCTTTGCCGTCGCCACCCTCGATCATCCCGGCAGCAACAGCGCCCAAATTGCCCAGGTATTAGCGGGGCTGTCCCCCAATATCATTGAGAGTCGAGAGTTCTTAGCCCGGCCCGCTGACGTTTCAGCTTTGTTGGATGAGATTCAGCGATTTGCCAGTCGCGATCTGCGATTTCGGTTTCGCTTAGACACGCGCAACGTCGGGCTTATTGGTCAATCCTTTGGCGGCTACACGGCCCTTGCTCTGGCCGGGGCAACTTATGATGCTGAGGCCCTTGAGGCGGCCTGTGCCCCTCAGCCGATTTACCTCAATCCTTCTTTGTTGCTGCAGTGTGAGGCCGATAGCGTCGCCGTTAACCCACCGCTCCTGCAGGACGATCGCGTCAAAGCCATCTTTGTGGTTAATCCGGTGGGTAGCGGCATTTTTGGTTCTTCCGGCTTTGGGCAATTGCAGGTGCCGGTGATGATTATGGCTGCCACTGGCGACACGGTGGCCCCCGCACTGCCCGAGCAGATTGAACCGTTTACGTGGCTGCAAAACGAGTATCGCTATTTAGCCTTAGTGAGTGGCACGACCCACTTTTCGGTAATCGATTGGAATTCTGATGCCGAAGCTTCGATTCCGGTGCCGCTGGCCCTGCTGGGTGACCGCCCAGACCTCGCCCAAGACTACCTCCAAAACCTGAGTCTGGCATTCTTCCAGCGGCATTTGAGACAAGACCAACGATATGACGCGGCGCTGACGTCTCAGTTTGTCCAAGACATTGTGGCACGATCGCCGCTGATGCCG
>CALCPB010000413.1 GCA_937897665.1 uncultured Halomicronema sp.
CGGCCAAGGGGCGATCGCCATTACTGCCCATAAAGATGAAATTGGCGGCATCGTGAAGGAAGTGACCGACAATGGCCGCAATTTGGTGCGGCGGTTGGGGGGGGCCTTTCCCTGGGTCTATGGCGAAGGGGTGGTGGATTTTTTGGGCGATCACGAGCGGATTTCTGGCATTTTGTCCTTTGGGTCGCGCCATGTTTCCCATGAGTCACAGCAAAAACCGCAGCAGACCAATCAGCCAGTGACCTGGGAGTCGGCCTGGGGCGAAACTAAGGGCACCCGCGAGGGCTTAGTAGAAGCGGGTATCCGACCAGGAACGCGCATGGTCGTGGGTAAACATCGCAAACAGCCGCTGCGACTAGGTGATTACATCGCCAGCTACACCCTCGATAACAAAGCCTCGGTGGCGATTTTGCTCGCCCTCGCCGAGTGGCTCAAGACCCCCGCTAAAACGGTTTATCTGGTGTTTTCTGCGAAGGAGGAAGTCGGCGCAGTGGGGGCGCTGTATTTTAGCCATCGCCAATCGCTAGAGGCACTGATCGCCCTCGAAATTTGTCCGCTGTCGGATGAATATCCGATCGCCGCTGGGTCGGCCCCGGTGCTGCTGTCGCAGGATAAATATGGTCTCTATGACGAAGATCTGAACCAGCAGCTGTGGCAAGCCGCCCAGACGCGCCAGGTGCCTGTGCAGCAGGCTATTCTCAGCAGTTTTGGCAGCGACGGCTCGATCGCGATGACCTTCGGCCATGTGCCCAAGGCGGCTTGCCTGAGCTTTCCGACCGACAATACTCACGGCTATGAGATTGCCCATCTGGGCGCGATCGCCCACTGCATTGACATTCTTGAGCAGTACTGTAACGACCTATGACGCCGCCGCCATTAGCCGGATGCCGGTTCCCTAGAATGAAGACATGACCGCCGGGATCACCGCTTGAATCAAGCTGAGCCTACGGACGCCAGCCCACCCCCAGAAAGGCGCTTGTGTGACACAGTGCGCTGCCCTCGGTTGGGTGAACCGGCCCGCCGAACGCCGAGCCTGAGCGATTAGAACGTTGCTATTAGCGCGCTCTGCTCACGTTTATTCGGGACTCAACTCATTCAGCACGAGCCCACGGCTCACCAACTTCGATTAGGGAGACGCCAAGATGACCCCATCGGTCGCCGATGTGATGACCCGTGACCTCTTTACCGTCAGTCCTGAGACGCCATTACCAGAGGCGATTCAGCTGCTGGCTAACAACCGGATTAGCGGTTTACCCGTGGTGGATGCCGACGGCACGTTGAGAGGTGTGCTCTCAGAAGCGGACTTGATGTGGCAGGTTACTGGGGCGCAGCTGCCCGCCTACATCATGCTGCTCGACAGCGTCATTTATCTCGAAAATCCTGCCCGCTATAACGAAGAAGTGCATAAGGCGCTGGGCCAAACCGTGGCTGAGGTGATGAGCCACGACAAGCCCGTCACCACTGCCCCTCAGGTGTCTCTGAAAGAGGCCGCCCAGCTCATGCACCATAAGCATGTGACTCGATTGCCCGTGCTTGATGATGCGGGTACCCTGGTCGGCATTCTCACCCAGGGAGACATTGTGCGAGCGATGGCAGAAAGCTATCAAGACGCGTCTGCGGACGTGGCAGGATAGAGGATGTCAGCTTTTCGTGGGGCGATGTCGTCCCTGTTGTATGACCGAGGAGACCGCCATGCCCCCGACCCCTGACAGCGTAAAACAGTTGATCGAATCCTCTGATTTGGGGGAACGCTTGAGCGGCGTCAATCAAGCGCGGGATATTGATCCCGCGATCGCTTACCCCCTGATTGTGCAAGCCTGCAAAGATCAAAATGTGCGCGTGCGTTATGCCGCCGTGAGCCAAATGGATACGCTGGGCCAACAGGATGCGCAGCAGTCGCTAGATCTTTTACGCAATGCGCTACTGACCGATCCCGAGCCGGATGTTCAGGCGGCCGCCGCCGATGCCCTGGGCGGCCTCAAAATGACGGAAGCTTTTCCTGACTTGGCCTCTATCTATGAGTCCACCGAAGAATGGCTGCTGCAGTTTAGTATCGTTGCGGCTCTGGGTGAAATGGGCGATCCGCGCGGCTTTGACCTGTTAGTGAAAGCCCTTGACTCGGATATTTCGCTGGTGTCTACTGCTGCGATCGGAGCCTTAGGCGAATTGGGTGATCCCCGCGCGGTGCCGCTACTGTTGCCCTATGTTCAAGCCGATGATTGGCAAGTGCGTCATCGCGTCATTCAGGCGTTAGCGCAATTTGATGCCCCCGAAGCGCATACTGCTTAAGAACAGCTCTGTCACGTTACTTCGTAAATGGTGGCGGATGCGGCCAAGCGCCACATGCTGATGTGAGGATGCGACCTCACCCTCAGCTGGATGAAGGTAAAACGCCTCGGGCGATCGCCGCAAAGCGCGTGTTTCGTGTTCATTGATGATCCCCAAGCTCATTAATACCGATTCTCTGCAACAAGATGACAAATCGGGCACTCTTTGTTTTGGGGCGCTGCGGCATGGCCAAGATGGCCTTAGCCGTCCAAATTACTGAGCATCTGTAAAGCTCACCCCAGCCACCAATCGGTTAGCTGAGTGGTACACGGGCTGGTAAAGCACGTTAGCCGGCCTGATTCAGTACTCCCGACTCCTTCAGGAAAGGTCGCTTTGCCTCATTGGCCGGTGGGTACGGTGACATCAGGTGGCAGAGATGAGCTTGGTGTAAAGGAGGGATGAATAATTTTTGATGACTGCAGAACGGTAAAAATAAAAACAATTTAGTTAAAGAGATTCTGTTGGTATAATTAGGTAGTGAATAAGACCTTTCATAAGCATATTTGGGTGCGAAAGTAAGTATCGCGAGTACTTCTGACCGTTGTTGTTGCTCCCCATTCATTTGTAAAATACGCAACAACTCGGCTTTTTGACAGCAGGCTTTTTTGAGATCGTAAAGTATTGTTAATTCTCTGGAGGATATCCAGTGGTAGCTCTTTTTCAGCCCTCTATTAACCAGAATTGGGGCAGTTTGAGCTTTGTTTCGACGCTTTATCTATGCCCTGTCTTAGATCGGCTGATGGATAAAGTGCCGAAAAAGTGGCAGGCTGAAGTGCGTTTAGGGTTGCAAGAAGCCCTGGTGAACGCTGTCAAGCATGGTAATAACCTTGATCCTCTTAAAGTGGTCTCGGTGCGCTACAAAACCTCAGGCACTCATTATTGGTGGGTGATTGAGGATCAAGGCGGCGGCTTTGATTTTCAGCATCCCTGCAGTTGCGAAGATAGCGATGACGAAGTGGCTGTCAGCGATTGTGGCCGCGGCTTATATATTCTCCGCCAGATTTTTGACGAAGTGCAGTGGAGTCGGGGTGGCCGTGAGTTGCATCTGCGTAAGCGCGCTGATCGCTGGTTTGGCCTACCGCTAGTCGGTTAGGTTTCGCTGCTCTAGGAAGGGCTTTAAAATTAGCGTCTCGACATTGGGGTTTGGTTCTGCCAAACCCTGATAGCTAGATGTCTATGCTGGGGATGGATTGTAAGTGCCGATTCCTAGGTGGCTGATTTTTTTGCAGTCCCGTGGCTGGGGCAAGGGGGCGCGGTGAGGCTCTGATCGAGCCAGCCAACTGCTTGCTGTAGCCGAGTTAGCGCTTCTTCGGGCTGATCTTTGAGTAAGTAAACCAGGGCGGCGGCGGCTTGTTCTTGGGCGCGAATTTTGCGATTGCGATTTAGCCGATGCCAATCGTTGGGTTTGATGGCGAGCCGATTAGCGATTGCCTGAGCCAGTTCTAGCTCACTCAGCTCAGGCGTGACAGCGTTGGGGGTAGAAGAGTTCATAGGTATTGAGAATTGAATGCCGCTATGATGGGCGCTACTGTTATCTTCCATTGTGCATATGAATCGCCGATTGAGGCGTCTAGGTCGTCGTCATAAACCGCGCATCGGTGCTCGCTGGTCGACTTTAGGCGCGTTTTCGCCCTCCTCTTCTGATCAAGATTGGCAAACCTTTGATGCCGACTTGACTCAGTTAGAGACGTCGGTAGCGGTTTTGAGACAGCGATTTGAGCAACAGCGAGCCCTGTTGCAGCAGCAACGCCAAATCGAGCAGCAGCTGCAAAGGCCCGATCTCAGTGCGCAAGAGATT
>CALCPB010000414.1 GCA_937897665.1 uncultured Halomicronema sp.
TAGAACCGCGCCACGGCAGCGAAAACGTGCATCGCCAAGGTTTTGCGCCGATTGAAGGTGGTGTGGACTAACCTTCATCCTCAACGAGGCTTCTGCTGTGTGCTCGGCCATGTCTATGAAGTAGG
Organism: uncultured Halomicronema sp.; assembly: GCA_937897665.1. Classification (GTDB taxonomy): domain Bacteria; phylum Cyanobacteriota; class Cyanobacteriia; order Phormidesmidales; family Phormidesmidaceae; genus Halomicronema. The sequence continues at coordinate 126 of CALCPB010000414.1, forward strand.
GGATTTGGGGGAAGATCGCGTTGTCACGCGAATTGGGAGAGCGGCATTGTGCCGCTTGCGATGAATACCGATTTGTTTGAAACAAGATGACGAATCTGGCTACTTTGCCCTAGGCTCCCTGGTGTGGCCAAGAATGCCTGGCAAGTCTGATCACAGAGCAGTGTTGTCGGCTCGGCCCAGCCGCAACATAAAAAATCCGACCATCTGCTGGTGCTGGGGCCACACTTTGATCCAGCCTTCGGGCATGGCGTAGGCCGCCGCCGCTTCATCGGCACGCGGGGGCAATATCTGCCAGTCGGGCTGAGCGTCGAGAAACTGCTGAATGACCGCCTCATTTTCGGCCGGATGCAGGGTACAGGTGGCATACACCAGTGTGCCACTGGGTTTAACCCAGGTGGCGGCTTGGGCCAACAGTTGACACTGCAGCTGAGTCAGTTCGGCCACGGTTGCCGGTGTCTGACGCCAGCGCGCATCGGCATGGCGGTGCAGGGTGCCCAGGCCAGAGCAGGGCGCATCGACTAAGACGCGATCGCCCTGTCCAGCAAATCGCGTCAGGGTGGAGCTATCGCCGGTAAAGGTTTTAACGCTGGTAAGCTGCAGGCGCTTCAGATTTTGCTTCACCTTCTTGAGGCGTGACGTGGTGCGATCGCAGGCCCAAATGAGGCCCTCATCGCCCATAAGTTCGGCCAGATGGGTGGTTTTGCCGCCGGGTGCTGCGCAGGCATCAATCACCACCATGCCTGGCTGCGGATCGACTAAGGCGCTGACGAGCTGGGCACTGGCGTCTTGCACCGTCCACCAGCCGTCGGCGTAGCCGGGCAGCTGCTGAATGGCTCCGGCGTGATGGGTCAGGCGCAGGCTCTGAGGTAAGTGCGGTAGCGGCTGCGTCTCAATCCCGGCAGCTAAAAACATTTGCGCCAGATCAGTCACGGTCGTCTTGAGCCGATTGACGCGCAAGTCGATCGTGGGGGAGTGATTAAACCAGTCACACAGCTGCTCGGTTTCCTCCCAGCCCAGCTGTTGCTGCCACAGGGCGACGATCCAATCGGGGTAGCTGTGGCGAATGGCGAGGGCTTGCAGGCGATCGCTCGGCACCACCAGTGGGTCGGCTGTTGATTGGCGCAGGCGAATGTATTGACGCAAAATGCCGTTGGCCACGCCCGCTAGTTTGCCCTTGCCGATGGCTTTAGCCAGCTCAACGCTGGTGTTGACCGCCGCTGACTCAGGCACTTGAGTCAAAAATCGCAGTTGATATAAGCCCAGATGCAACACAATACGCAGATCGAGGGGCTGCTGATGAGCGGCGCGTTTGCCCAGCTGGTCAATCAGGGCATCTAAGGTGCGCTGACGCCGGACGGTGCCGTACACCAACTCGGTGGCAAAAGGGCGATCGACGGCACTCAGTCGCCGCTGATGCAACAAGCGGTGCAGCACCACATCGGCAAACCCGCCCCGATAAATTTCCTTTAAAGCGTCAAACGCCAGCTGGCGAGCTGGCGAGAGAACGTTCGCATTTACTTCAGTCGACACGATATCCAACGGCTAATTATGTCTGCTGGCATGGCTATTCTCGATCGCCAGGAACGGTCAACCGCCCTGAGAGAGCGACGCTTGAATCATCTACCCAGGACGGCCAATTGCTGTCACGGGTTAGCACTGCCACCCCCCGGCGGTCGAGGAGGCGATGTGGGGGCAACTCCTTTACGACACCGGCAAACCTTGGCGTAAACCGGCTGCTACTCAGCAAGGCCCTTTTTCTTGTTCTTATTTTTGAGGTTTTTGACGCGCGGGGCAGTTGCCTGCTGCTCTCGCTGCCGACGACGGCGATCACGCCATTCCACCGTGGTCAAATAAGCCACGCCGCCGGTGACCACCACCAGCAGCAACACCGCTGCGACGGCTAACACCGAAAAGGCTTGGGCCTCAAACGCTGTATTCATGATTTACCCACCGTCACAGTCATTACGATCTAAGGCGGAATCTCACCGGTCTGGTTTTAGAAGCCGTTGCGTCCCCAAACCACCATCGAGAGCGAAAAGGAGAAAACTACGAGCAGCGAAACCCAACCCAGCGTCAAAATATCCATAGGTGTTTTATTGCAAGAATTCACAGTGCATCATCCATGATAAAACAAAGCCCACCCGCAGACGTGACGATTTTGCAATGAATCAGGCTTCTCCCTTTACGCCCGCTGAGCGCCTCGAATCCCTGAAGGCCGCCCTCTGCGGCGCTATTTGCGCAGGCTTGCTCAGTCTGGCGCAATTGCTCAGTCATCGCTGGCCGTCGTTGACCAGTTTGCCGCCACTGCGCGACCTCTTCTCTAGTCTGGCGGGGTTGACCCTGCTGGTGACCGGCGCAATCGCCCTGCTGTCTGGCGCGTTGTTTGCCCTGACCTATCGCTACGCCATTCGCCGCGACGATAACCCTCAGCTCAAGGCCGGAGTGGTGCTGGCGTTTACGCTAGTGCGCGGTTTAGCGCAAGTGGATGCCGGGTCGGCGATCGCACAAAACTTCTGGCCCTTTCTGGCTGCCTGTGGTGAAAGCTTGGTGCTGTTTGGTGGTTGCGCGATCGCGCTGAATCTGGCTTTACGGTGGCAGTGGCTACAGCCGTTTGGTGAAAAATAACGACCCTTCTCGGGCTCGGCGATCAACTGCTAATGCCATTGGCAAAACATGGGTATAAATAGGGCAAATGGCGGATCAGGCAATGAGGCAATGGCTTTGGCTCTCCCGCCCTGCAGTGGTGTGTAATCCCCCATCGGGGGGACTGCTGTAGAGTGAGATTGGCAGGATATGCTGGTGATATCAAAGATTGCGGCGATCGCAAGGATGCCCCCATGAGCTTGTTAGGCAATATTATTTGGCTGATTTTTGGTGGATTCTTCAGCGGTGTTGGCTACATTCTCGGTGGTCTAAGTACTTGCCTCACGATCATTGGTATTCCGTTTGGGCTGGCCACGATTCAAGTGGGCATCGCCTCGTTCACGCCCTTTGGCCGCGAAATCAAAAAAAGTCCTGAAGCGGACAGCGCCCTCTACCAAATTCTCAACGTCGTTTGGATTGTGATATTTGGCTGGGCGATCGCCCTTAATCATTTGCTTTGGGGCCTGTTGTTGGCGATTACCATCATTGGTTTGCCGTTTGCCAAGCAGCATTTCAAGCTGATGATATTGGCCCTGTTTCCCTTTGGCCGCAGCTTTGAGTAGCACGATCTTGGCTTGGGTCGGATGCTTTGAGCGCAATTAGTAGGCAGCGACTCTACGGCTGCGGCCTACTAATTGCTGCGAATGACGATCTGTTTAGAAAGCGATTGGCGGGCGAGTCGGCTGCCACTGGGCTCGACTGCTCTGCTCAACCGACCGGCTGACGGCGGAAGAGGGAGCGCGATCGCTGCCTGGGCCTCTGCGCGGAAAAAACGGCAGAGGGCTCCAGTCAGCGGTTGCGGTTACGCCGGATGAGCCATTAAATCGCCTTAGGAGCTTTGCCATAGGCCTGCCAGGCCAAATCAATCAGCCCACTCATGATCGCGACGGCCAGTACCGGATTGCCCTTTTGACCAGCGATGCGAATGTTCGGCACCATCGATTCGTCTAGCCGGTTTTTGAGTACATCAATATCTAAAAATCCCGCCGGTGAAGCGATGATGAGGGCCGGACGCACTTCACCGGCTTCTACCAGCTCGATCAATGCTTCCAGAGCGGTCTGTGACTCGCCCACTACAAAAATCCCTTCGGGATAGCGCTTAGCTAGCGTTTCGATTCCCCAAGCTGTTTTGCTTTTGCCCTTTTGGGGGCGGGTCAGCGCATCCATACTGCAATAGACGGGGTTCACAAAGGTTTCTTGAATGGGCGGTGCCACCCCGACCTGCACCATCGGCACATCCACCACGATGGTCGTTCTCGCCGCGAGGGCCGCCGCGCCTGAGGTCAAAGCATGTTCAGAAAAGTGAATTAGGGAGGCAAACTCAAAATCAGCAGTGGCATAAATGACCCGCCGCACCAGCTCATACTCAGAGGGGGTAAACATGTGATTGCCAATCTCGCGATCAATCACCCTGAGGCTCTGTGCGTCGCTGACATGCCATTCCATCGCTTGCTCCCAGCACACCGTCTGAAGGTTTGTGCATCTAGTATACGGCGTGCCGAAAGAGCTAAAACAGATGGCCGCGAAGTCGGGGACAATCAATGGCTGAAACTGTTGAGCAGTCAGGCCGACGAAGACCGACCGGCAATCATCTCAGCCCGCGGTCATGGGCTTGGAGCCAGGCTTGAATATCGCTCAACACCTGATCCGGCATCTCCCAGGGAAACAGGTGAGCCGTGGCGGGATAACTTTTGTAGGTGCTGTGCTTGAGATGTTGTGCCGTTTCACGGCTAGAGTTGGCGGTGATGTGGCGATCGCATTCCCCCGCTAAGACCAGTGCCGGAACGGTGATGTTGGCCAGCTCGGGCAGCCGGTCATAGCCCTGACGCAGGGCGGTATTGAGTGCCCTGTTAGCACGTTGAGACGTTTGCAAAAAAGCGGGAAACGCCTCATGGGCCAATCGTCGATAGGCCGCTGGGTGGTGCTGCTGAATCAAATAGCGATAGAGCGATCGCTGGCCAAACGTGTCAATGTTCCACTGCCAGCCAGGAACTAGCCGATTGAGAATTGAGGCGATCGCGGTGAATACATTATCTTGCCAGGTGATGGGCGGATGGCTGCCTCGCGGTCGCGCCGCCGTGCCCAGCAACATCAGGCCAGTCACACGTTGCGGATATTGCAGCGCCAACTCCATCGCCAGAATGCCCCCCAGCGACCAGCCCAGCACCAGGCATTGCTCAACCGCAAACTGATCCAACAGTTCGACTAGATCATCTAAATGCTGAGTCATCGTGAAGGGCGTCGCCGTGCGGCTCTGACCATAGCCCCGCAGGTCAGGAGCCAGGGTCTTGAAGTGATGGGCCAACGGCTCCGTAAAGACATTCATGCAGTGCTTGCTGCCCGGATGCCCATGCAAGCACAACAGGGGATAGCCTTGACCGTTAACGACTGTCTCCAGCTTCACCTCGGTTGCCTCACGTGCAGCAATTGCCTGACTGTGTTCACAAAAAGGACGGCACCATTCGGACTAGATGCCGTCCTACAAATTCATTGGTTTAAGAGAGCTGTGGATACCGGTTCGCTTGGGCAAACCCGCGATCGCTGGTATCCACGACCCTGACTGGCTAGCGCTAGGCCTGTTTGTCAAAATCTAAAGAGGCCGAGTTGATGCAATAGCGCTTGCCGGTGGGGGCGGGGCCATCGTTAAAGACGTGACCTAAGTGGGCATCACAGGCGCTACAAAGCACCTCAGTGCGCATCATAAACAGGCTCATGTCTTTCTTCGTGGCGACGTTCTTGTCATCGGCGGGGGCCCAAAAGCTCGGCCAGCCCGTGCCGGAGTCAAACTTTTCGTCAGACTTAAATAGCTCGGTGCCGCAGCAAATACACTTGTAAACGCCGGCTTCTTTGTTGGCGTGATATTGCCCCGTAAAAGCGCGGTCGGTGCCCTTCTCACGGGTGACATGGTATTGCTCAGGAGTGAGCTGCTCCTGCCACTCAGCTTTAGATTTTTGAACTTTTTCAGTCATATTAATTCTGCAGATTTTGATAAGGGGTTTACCCTGCAATACCCGCATCGGGCGGGTACCCAGGTCAAAAGGTTAGTCTTATCGTAACGTAGTGCCCCCATCTACTGGAGGTGTAAAAAGCCTGGTGCACTGTACGTAAAACCGCCATTTCAATATTTTCCTTGATCACAGCAAAATAGTGCAGTTGTGACTTTGTGATCACCGTTGCCCCCCCGTCCTGCTTTAGCCATGACAGTCCTGACCAAAAACTCTTCGTCCCAGCTGTGTGGGGTGAGTAACGGGATGACCCTCTCGGCGGGATAGTCTCTGAGGGCCGCGATCGCCTGGATGCGATATTAGCAATCTGAATGTTGCAAGTGGCTTTTGTTCCGCGGCAATGCCATCGGGTTAGGGGCTGCCATGCCAG
>CALCPB010000415.1 GCA_937897665.1 uncultured Halomicronema sp.
CTCCGACGGCTTGAACCCACCCCATCAGCCCCTCCCAGGAGGGGATTTGGCCCTCAAACTACCCGCAGATCCCTTGTCAGTCTTATCCCGAACTCAGGTTAACCTAACTTCGGGCGCAGGCTGCCCTGATTAGATCTCAGCTTGCGATCGCACCACGCCGTTTGAGAGGAGATCCTGTCTCCTCCGTGAATCATTTGGCGGTCTGTAGGCAGCGATCGCCCTCAGGAATAAAGGGGCCAAAATCCTTAATCATTGCTGTGAATTTCATCCCGGTACAAAGCTCGATGATGCTTACGCCAGATTGCGATATGTTGCAATTCTTAAAGCTATGACTAGGTTCTACCGCCCTACAGTTGATAGACTGTGTGACAGTTGTTTTAGTCATCGTCAGTTAGCGAAAACGCTTTCCCGACAGTTCTTTGGGGAAAGTATAAGCATTTATCTATACTGACTGACTGCTGTGAAATTGTTGTCGGTTTTGGCACCGAGCTTGTATCAGAGGACTCATGGTAGATTCCCTTAAAAAGCCTGAATTAACAGAAGCCCGTCCTGGGGTAAAAGCGCCCGCTAAGGATACTCTCCTGACCCCCCGTTTTTATACGACTGACTTTGACAAGATGGCCGCGATGGACATCGCCGTCAACGAAGAAGAGATGCAAGCGATCCTGGAAGAACTGCGGGCGGACTACAACCGCCATCACTTCATTCGGGGTGAAGAATTCGATCAGTCCTGGGAAGATCTGGACGAAAAGACTCGCAAACTCCTCGTTGAGTTTTTAGAGCGCTCCTGCACATCAGAATTCTCAGGATTTTTGCTCTACAAAGAGTTGGGCCGTCGCCTTAAGCATAAAAATCCTTTTATTGCCGAGTGCTTTACCCTGATATCGCGCGATGAAGCTCGTCACGCTGGCTTTTTGAACAAGGCGATGTCGGACTTCAACTTGCAGTTGGATCTGGGCTTTTTGACCAAGAGTAAGAAGTACACCTTCTTTCAGCCTAAGTTCGTTCTGTATGCCACCTACCTGTCAGAAAAGATTGGCTACTGGCGCTATATCAAGATTTATCGTCATCTTGAGTCGCATCCTGAAAACCGCGTCTATCCCATCTTTAAATTTTTTGAAAGCTGGTGCCAGGACGAAAACCGCCACGGTGATTTCTTCTCGGCTTTTCTGAAATCTCAACCCCAACTTTTGAATGATTGGAAAGCGCGTTTATGGTGTCGCTTTTTCCTGCTGTCGGTATTTGCGACCATGTACTTAAACGACTTGAAGGGAAAAGATTTCTATGCCACGCTTGGCCTCGATGCGCGCACCTACGACATTGACGTCATTCGGAACACAAATGAAAGCGCCGCTCGCGTTTTTCCCGTCATCCTGAATGTGGATCATCCTGAGTTCTTCAAGGCGCTCGATCAGGCCGTTGCCGCGAATGCCGAAATGGCTGTGCTTGGCCAACGCCAACAGCCCAAGCCGCTGAAGTTCCTCCGTCGCTTGCCCCACGTCGCTACCATTGGCTGGCAGCTGGCGCGGCTCTACTTTATGAAGCCGATTAACGCTGAGCAGATGCGCACGGTCGTCCGTTAAATTCCTGAATCACTGCTCGAATAAAAAGCCCCAGCCACAAACTGGGGCTTTTTGCTGTATAAAAACCACAGCGATCGCGCTATGGTGTCATCGCTCTCAACCTTGACTGTTGAGCCTAGAGTCGTAACTGGCCTCGTTTCTTGATCACTTTAAAGCGCTCAGCATGATGATTATTTGGTCGCTGGCCCCAGTAATGGGTCGTTGGCAGTGGCTAGCGACGTCGCTTCTGTTAACTGTCGGGGCGCTGAGTTCGGCCCCAGCGGCGATGGCTCAAGCGGTTGTCCCCGTCAAGCCCAACACTTGTCAGCGGCATCCCAAACCTCCGCCCCAGGTTAAGCATTTGGCGACGAGCTGCGATCGCCCCTTGACAGTGGCTGAACCACTTTTGGCCGAACCACTGTTTGCGGCACTGCCCTTTGAAGAACCGCTCTCTGAGGAATTTTCCTTTGCGGAACCGGATTTTGATATGGCTGCCCGCTCTGCCTCGGCCCCCACTGTCACCGCTTCGACAGCTGTCTCTACGCCTATGCTGACCGCAGTGAGTCCCCCCCCTCTAGCGGTGGCTGAAAATCTCCCCGCCTCAGGTGAGCAAGCGGTAGCCGTCGATCCGGCGATTATCGAAAGCAGCCCTGTTTTGCAGCGTTGGCTCGAAGAGGTGCCGGATGTCGCGATCGACATTCAGCATGACCCGGCCTTTCGCACCCGCGTGCGCCTGGGGTATGCCGAATTTCCCTCGGCGGATAATACTGGCGGCATATACATCGGCGTGCAGGATGTGTTTATCGGGCAGACGCCGCTCACCCTAAGTGCCGAATATGCCATCAACAGGCGAGGCGATCGCCAGCTGATCGGGGCCGACGCGCAGTATTACTTGTTGCCGTTGGGTTGGTATGGCAATGTCGCCCCGGTGGTGGGCTATCGCTCGATTGAAACTTCGACCTTTGACAGTGTTGGTGTGAATCTAGGTTTCCGCATCATCTTGGTGCCCTCGCGTGGCGGGGCGGCTGACCTAAGCTTTACCCAAAGTTGGGTGGCCCCCGGCACCGATCAAGAGGTGGGGTTGAGTACCTTTTCGGCGGGCTATGCCATTGCCGAGGATATTCGCATTGGCACCGACATTCAAACTCAAAATGCGGGCGATCGCCAAGAGAGCCGAGTTATCTTCCTGGTGGAATGGATGCCTTGAGAAGCCTCCTCTAACGCCTAGAGGCTGGCTAGCTGGAGTTGGTAAACAAAACCTGGGACAACGTTCACAGCCGTTTGTCCATAAACTGGCTGGCCCGAGCCTGATAGCCCAGTCGCCCATAGAGCGATCGCGCCGGTTCGTTGTCGTCCATCACTTCTAAATGGAGGGTGTTGATCCCCAGCTGACGGCAGGTTGATTCTACAAAGGCGAAGGTCTGTGTGCCAATGCCTTGGCTGCGAAACGGTGCCCGCAGATAGATTTCATCTAAAATCGCATCGCGTCCCTGGTATTCCAAACTGTAGCCAAATGTGAGAGCGACATAACCAATCGTATTGCTGTCCTGCAAAATCATCCAGATGCGGCCATAGCGTTCATTTTCGATGAGATCTAACAGCGCTTTTTGGGCCTTGTCGGGTTCAAATTGATGGCCATCTAACTCGTAAAACTCTTCTGAAAGCTGCATCAAGAGGCTTAAATCCTGCTTTTGAGCCAGCGAGTATTGAATATTTGTCATGTTGCTATCGTGTTCTCCAAACTTTTCACCAGTCGCCATGATTGAGGTGGCTGTTCTATTGTCCTCGGCGAGGCAGTTAGCGAGAAAGTGGGCAGGCAAACTCAACGGCCAAAGGTACTTCCCGTTAGGCCGTCAGGGCTCTTGGGCATGGCTATTGAGCCGATAGTTGAGGGATATTGAGCACCGTTTTCCGGTGATTGCAGCAAGCTGGCATCAAAAAGACTCAGCTTCTTTTAAGGTGAGTTGCCGATAAAATACAGCGTGGGATGGTGGTTGTATCAGACATTCATCAATGGATGGTTGAGCATCTCTGGTTTTTAAGCTTTAGCGGGACTGACATCGGATGAACCCAATGACTCGCAGCGATCGCCATCATCTGCTCAAAAATTTGATGTGGGTGGGGTTGCTCTGCCTCAGCTTAGTGACGACCCAGCTCGTCTCGATGCGGCCCGCCCCTGCCGAAACTTCGGTCTCCAACTATGACCTGGCCCAAGCGGCCACGTTTAACCAGGTCACTACGTATCCGCTGACGTTGTTGCCTTCTGCTCCCAGCTATCGCCCGCTCGGTGATTGGCTGGGGCGTCTGATTTTGCCGAGTGCAGCTGATTACGCCGCTGATCCTGGTGATTGGGCTTGGATGGAAGTCTGGCATGCCCCTGAGGCCAGTCTCCTAGGCCAAACGGTGAAAGTGACCTGGCGCGAGTCGCTCACCCTTGAGCGATATGTGGCAGAGGTGACTCGCGACGTACAGTTCACCGAGAAGGCTGAAAAATTTGGGGCGGGAGGCAATATTGTGCCAACCCGCTTAAATGGACGTCAGGCAGTGGGGCCATTGCAGTCGTTAGCGGGGGCGCGGCCCCAAGATGATGTCACTGTCTAGCTGGTGGGCAACCCCACATGGCTGTCTCAAGGAGAGACGTCGGTGGTCGAAATTGGCTTAGAGCCAGTACAGATCACGGGCCGAGAGTATGGCTTGGTCAGGCTTTTAGCGCCGGATACCCGTGTTGACGTGGCGCTGCCGACGGCTTGCCCCGGAGCGCCGCCTTGCCCAACGGAATATTTCAAGGTGCAGCATTTTGATGCCACCGCTGCCGATTTTACCGGCCCCATCGAGACGATTCGGATACCTCAGCAGCCCAAGCTGAAGGGCGATCGCTTCTTTTCGAACATTCGGGATTTGATTGATGCACCGGCGGGCGCGGCGGGCTGGTACGTCTACGGTGCGCGAGATGAGTCGGGCGTCTTTACGGTGCAGTCATTGCAGCCGCGCCAGCTGATGCAGCTGACGCCCGATCAGGTCATCTTGGGCGAAAAGCCGGGCCGCCATTACCTGGATCGCGATAATTGGCAAGATACGCCCGCTCGCAAAGGCCAGGTGCAGCGGGGTTTGGGCAGCCCGACAGCAGAGACTGAGGCCGCCGCGAGCACCAACTGGCAGGCCGGTGACAACGCTCTTGTCATCCATGTGTTTGGCGGCATCGGCGGCGATAATCAGGAACTGACCCCAGCGGGCACCGTCTCTGGCCACTTTGCCTACGGTCTGGCTCAAGTGGTGACAGAACCGATCGCCCAAGAGCTGCAGTTCAAAATTAACTACCAGCAAATTTATGCCCACAACTCGGGGGGCATCATCTCGGGCACCCACGATTGGAGTTCCTATGCGGGCGATATGCAGCGCGGCTGGCTGGGCCAGCGCCCCTTTTCGGACATTGTAGTGAAGCTGGATTACTTCACCGAACCGTTGCAGCTGGGTGCCACTCGACTGTCTCTCTTTGAGCAGTTGCTGATACAGGCTCAGGTGATTGCGGCCCGCTATCGCACCGGCGACGGTACAGGGGTGGCGACAGTGACGCCTGCTACCTCCTGTGTCCAAGACTCTAGCCAGGCAATGTTTATTGCGATCGAGCAGATTCGTACTCAGGCAGCCGCCGATCCCACACTCCAAACCTATATTCAAGATCATCCCAATGACCCCGAAGTGCAGAAAATTGACCAGTTCGCCACACTAGCGATGAATCTGCATCAAGCTCTGAGCCCCTATGGTGTGATTCGCCGCGATTGGGAAAGTAATGCCGAAGAACTGGCGGGGGTGAATGCGCGGGGCAACCCATTAGCAACTGATAGCGGTTTGGTAGCGGGCATTTTTAGCTGGCGCACCATGATGCCCCGCTGGGGCCAGGATGATATCGCCTACATTTTTTTGAAAAATGGGGCGGATCTGTGGTTCCTGCGCCCCAATCAAATTGGCGGCTTTGACCCCACCATTGCCCCCATTCCTCCGACGGCTCTGTTTGGCTTGATTCCGGTGGTCTCGCGTGTGGCATTGCGAGCGGCCCGCAGCTTTGCTGTGCCCTGGTGGTCTACCTCGCTCTTGGTTTACAGTGGGCTGGCCCTACTGCTGATTGTCGCCGTAATCCCGGTCTACGGTCGCAAAAGCGGCTAATTAGAAAAGCCCCGCCTTGCGCTTGAACGGCCCGTGCGAGCTGTATTCAATCTGGTCAAGCTGTTGTTTGTGCCCGCCCTGCTAGAGGAGCTGATTTTTCGCGTAGGTCTGCTGCCCCATTTGACTGAAGGCGTGGCGACAGGCCCGTGGTTAGCTTGGGCGGCCCTCAGATTAGGCCTGTATGTGCTGGCCAATGTCGTCTTAAGTCAGCTCAGACCCCAGGCGGCAGCGGCTTTGCGCGATCGCCGATTTTTGCTCATGGTGCTTTGGCTCGGGCTGGTGCTGACAACTCTGTATGGCCTGACGGGGTCGCTGTTTGCGGTCACGTTTGTACATTGGCTGACGGTGGTGGTCTGGCTCTATGGCTTTGGGGGGCTGGCCCGCCTGCGGGGGGAAGCGCCAACGGCAGCTTGAGAGGGTTGGCCAGATGGATGGGTTAGAGGATCGTGCAGCGGCTTTATGCCTACTGAGCAAATGGGGCATCCTCCGTAGAGTTGCTGAGATCGTTCTCGGGATCACAAGGCTATAGTGATTGCCTAATTACACTCGATAAAATTGCTTTGCGGCGATCGCGCCTGCCTCCTCAAAGAGGCGTATCGGTTTTTTATCCACACTTTTTGAGTCGTATGGGTCAAACGATTATTCAAGGTGAGACGATCGCTGCCATTGCCACCGCCATCGTGCCCCAGCAGGGAAGCGTCGGCATCGTGCGCCTATCAGGAGCCGACGCGGAAGCGATCGCCCGCACGCTGTTTAAAGCGCCGGGGCAACAACCGTGGGAAAGTCACCGCATTTTGTATGGTTATGTTCACGATCCCCAGACGCAGCAAACGGTGGATGAAGCGTTGCTATTGCTGATGCGATCGCCCCGTTCCTACACTCGTGAAAACGTGGTGGAATTTCACTGTCACGGCGGCATTATGGCCGTGCAGCAGGTGCTGCAGCTGTGTGTGGCGCAAGGGGCGCGTCTGGCTGAGCCGGGGGAGTTTACCCTGCGGGCTTTTTTGAATGGGCGGCTCGACCTGACCCAGGCTGAGAGCATTGCTGACCTGGTGGGCGCACAGTCACCCCAGGCGGCAATGCTCTCAGCCTGG
>CALCPB010000416.1 GCA_937897665.1 uncultured Halomicronema sp.
TTTGAGTACTTCGGTAATGTGGGCCGGATTGCTGAGTAAGCAGAATAGCTCTCCGGCCATTTGAATCGGCACGATCTCACCGTACTCCCGAGCACAGCGAGTTGCGAAAGCTAAGGGATCTTGGCTGTATTCAGCGAAGGCAGTTGCAGCATCGGGGCGGGGCAGATTGAGTAAGTTCTGAGCACTAGAGTCTGGAGTTTTCATGGATTTTTCCTCAAGCGACAAATGACAAAACCAGGGGGACAGTCGAGCATCACTGCTGGAGCTAATGCCGATCAGAAAACATGAGTTTAGCTCATGTAATTAATATATGAGCTAGGCTCATATATTGTCAAGGGCATCGTCGCGGTGCTTAAAAGTCTGCAATCGCGATCGCGCAAAGATGGCGCAGGTCCAAGCCGGCCCGCAGTTTGGTGTGGGTCAATCGAATGTTTGGGTGTGGCACTGTTACGGGCTCGATGCGTGGATGCTTGTCTGAGTAAACGGTTTGGAGGCGTGTTGCCCGATCTCCCAAACGGTGTTTGCAGGGGTTTGCAACGCTTGGAATCACGCAGCTTGTTTAGTCAGTCTTAAGAGGGTCTGGATGGCAAGGTCAGCGATCGCGCCGGCAAGGCATTCACAGGCATTCACCCGAGCTAAAAATTGTCTGGAAAAGAGCGCAGCAGATGTAGTTTAGTGGGGTCTCTGCTGAGGGTCTCAACATAAGCCGCTGTCAGGTAAGGGCGATAAGCTTCATCGCGGCGTAGATAGACATGACCATGGGCGATGGCGAGCGATATCGCCAGACTAAACAGCTCGCTTTCGGTGGCATTGAATTGGGTGACAATATCACTCTGAGGATGTTCTAACGCCAAGATGAGCCGGGTGAGTTCAGAGGTATGAGACAGGTTTTCGGCCACGTAGAAATACTTGTCGGGCGTTGTGAGCCATTGAAAAGCGGTCAGCTGCTCTAGGGCAATGGGAGCGGCCACGTCATAGGCCCCACCCATAATCACGACTGGACTTTGAATGTTGCCCATGCCCTGTTCGCCAAAGAGGTTGCTTAAGGGGGCAAAGGCAACTACCAGGCTGACCCGATCATCTGCCAGACTGCCATCGGTGAGGGTGGGAATGGCGTTGGGCAAGGCTGCTAATTCGAACAACCGGCACTGAATTAAGAGGGCAATATTGGCCGTGTCAGGGGTGAACTCGGCGTCAAGGTCACACTGCTGGTGCAGTCGCTCTAGATCAACCGTGGCCCCGGCGGTGGCCAAGGCCGTATAGCCCCCAAAGGAATAGCCCATCAGCCCTACTTGCTCTAACTGCAGGCGTCCTTGAAACTCAGCCTCATTTTTTTGCTCGAGGGTATCGAGGAGAAACCGGATATCTAAAGGGCGATTGATGAACTCCATCGCGGCAAAGGATTCGGACACCAAGCCCTGAGCTAAATCATGCTGATAGGCCTGGTTGCTGCCGATATGTTCTGGTACGGCCACCACGAAGCCATTTGCCGCCACGCTATGGGCCAATGAACTGATATCAGGCTGGGTACGAGTCTCGCCGTACCCGTGGGAGAAAACCATGACTGGCACCGGGCCAGGGACCGCCTGCAGATCTGCGGGCTGGTAGATATCTACTGGATAGGTGCGATCGCGCTGTTGATCCTCTAGCACTAACGCTTGTTGCACCACCTCAAATGGGCCAGTTTCGGCCAACAGGGGCAGGGCACCATAGTCCATCGCGGGGTCAGATGCCGCTGCGAGCTGCGACTGGTCAGTTGCCACCATCACTAATTGTTCAGTGATGGCGATATTCGTATTGAGGCTATCTGCTAAAGCCAAGATTTGAGGTAAATCTAGCCGCAGCCCATCGGTTGGGTAAAACCGGATGATATTAATGAGCGACAGGCCAGCTGGGTCGGCGGCGGCTAAAATCATGGCGGCTCGCAGCGCCTGTTGTCCGTTTTGGCCGCTCTGGGTTTGAATCAATAACCCCAGCGAAGCCAGAAAGGTGTCTCCCATCGGCGTGTACAGCCACTGAGACAGCACAAAGGGATCACTCATTTGGGCAAAGGTATCTGACCCCAATGTCTGTAGAGGCGTGTTCAAAATCTGCTGAAGTTCTTGTTGGCTGGTTGGCGATAGACCCGCTAGATAGGAGTCGAGTTCAGCATCGACAGTGCCGTCTGCAGCAAAGGTTTCTAAAGATGCCGTGGAGAGCGATCGCCCCCACAAGCCATAGTCAAAATAAATCGTTTCGGCTGAGCCGACGGGTAAAGCAAGTGTGATCCCAGCGGTCAGGCACAGTGCTGTCGCTGTCAGTAGCTGTTGCCTCAAGTGCGGGCTAGTACGTCTGATAAGCATGGTGAGTCAGGTGTTTAGCAAGGCTCGGGAATGGGGAGGGTGACAAGGTAGATGAGGCGAAAAGAGAGCAGAGGGCAGGCAGGTCAAGCCGCCTAGCGGCTGGTTTTGGGTGCGGCCGGGGCGATGCGAGCAACGAATCGCACCTAACGGTAGCTACGCCATTCCAGCTCAGGCAAGAGATTCCCCATCACGCTGGTAACGGTTTCATTCACCGTCCGCAGCTCTTCGTAGGTGACCTTGCCATCGGCCCAAATCAGGGATTGAATTCTTTCACTTTCATAAATGGAAAATCGACCATCTTCCAGAGCCTTCTCAACCACAGCTCTGAGGGTCTCAAGGTGAGCGATCTCTTCAGAAGATAAGGGTTGAGCGTTAGGACGTTCGATGTTCATGATGTAACCTCTAGGATGAGTGAAGTCGAAAAGATAACCTTTTTGATTGGACGCTCAGGAGAAATCTAATCAGCTTTTCGGATGCCGTCTTTCATTTTTGATGGCGTTTTTGAGCTGCTTTTTGTAAAGCATGATGGATGCGGAAACAAGCTTGAATTAGCCAATTAAAAAACAATTTTTATCGTGAATTGTTCAACTGGAATGTTTGCTGTAAGCATGCTTTTCTCCTGTTCATACAGACAATCAATCCCAGCCACTAAAGACCGGCTATTGACAAGCTCTCAATCACAGGGCGATCAGCGTTTGCCGCTACAGCTCTAGTTCCAGTTGCTGACGCTGGTGTGCAAATACCCATCGCAGCATGGGCGGGGCCACAAAAGTGGTCGCAATCACCATCAATACAATTGCGACATTAACTGACCCCGACAGGGCCCCAGTGGCCGCTCCTAGACCGGCAAACACGAGGCCCACTTCACCACGAGGAACCATGCCCGTGCCAATCGCTAATCGGTTAATTTTGTTGCGAGTAAACACAC
>CALCPB010000417.1 GCA_937897665.1 uncultured Halomicronema sp.
AACCTTGAAAGACCTATCTATGGATACGCTTTATATCAACGATATCCGCGCCTACGGCTACACCGGCGCGTTTGCTGAAGAGAATGTATTAGGCCAGTGGTTTCGGGTTGATCTCGCTTTAAACCTCAATCTTGCTCAAGCAGGAGCCTCTGACCGACTCAGCGATACTTACAACTATGCCGATGCGGTGCAGGCGATTCAGCAGTTGATTCAACAGCAGCCGTTTCATCTCATTGAGTCAGTTGTTAGCGAAATTGCCAAGACGGTTTTACAGTCAGACGATCGCCTGCCTCAGGTCACGGTAAAACTGACTAAGCTGACCCCGCCGGTGCCGAACTTCACCGGTAATGCGACCGTGGAAATCACCCGCGATCGCCGCCATCTCGACAGCGCTTCTCCATCCCCCTTAAAGGTGCATCAATCGGCATCTGACCTGGACTGAGTTTCTCTCAGCGGCATGAAGCCGAGGTCTGGGGGCGAAGATGCTTACAGGTCGAGCAGCTGATTGACAAAGTTGGTGTAGATTTCGCCCGCGAGAAACTGAGGATGATCTAACACGGTTTGGTGAAAGGGAATCGTGGTGGGTAAGCCCGTAATGGCGCATTCCCTCAGTGCCCGCTTCATGCGGCGAATGGCGGTGGGGCGATCAGGCCCCCAAACGATCAGCTTGCCGACCAATGAGTCGTAGTAGGGCGGAATTTCGTAGTCGGTATAGACATGGGAATCAATGCGCACGCCAGGGCCACCAGGGGGCAAGTAGCCATTGATGCGACCCGGTGCGGGACGAAAATTATATTTGGGGTCTTCGGCATTAATGCGGCATTCGATCGCGTGGCCCCGCAGCTGTACCTGGTCTTGGGTAAAGGCGAGGCGATCGCCCTGCGCAATCCGAATCTGCTCGGCAATTAGGTCGAGCCCCGTCACCATCTCCGTCACCGGATGCTCCACCTGAATGCGCGTATTCATTTCCATGAAATAAAAATTGCCGTGGGCATCCACCAAGAATTCCACGGTGCCCGCCCCGACATAGTTGATCGACTTCGCCACCCGTACGGCAGCATCCCCCATCTTTTGGCGCAATTCTGGGTTCAAGGCGGGGCTGGGCGCTTCTTCTAACAGCTTTTGGTGGCGACGTTGAATCGAGCAGTCGCGCTCCCCGAGGTGCACCACGTTACCGTGGCTATCGGCCAAAATCTGAAATTCGACGTGGCGCGGTTTTTCGATGAACTTTTCGAGATACACGCCGGGATTGCCAAACGCCGCTTCGGCTTCCCCTTGAGCGGCCAGAAACAGTTTTTTAAGATCGCCGGGCTGCTGCACCAAGCGCATGCCCCGACCACCGCCGCCCGCTGTCGCTTTGATCATGACAGGGTAGCCCATCTGATCGGCGATCGCCCGCGACTCGACGTCACTTTTGAGCAAACCATCACTGCCGGGAATGGTAGGCACCCCCCCTTTTTGCATGGTTTCTTTGGCGGTGGATTTGTCACCCATCGACAGCATGGAAGCGGGAGTCGGCCCAATAAAGGTGAGGTTATGATCCGCGCAGATTTCGGCAAAGCGAGCATTTTCGGCCAAAAACCCGTAGCCCGGATGGATGGCTTCCACGCCCCGAGTCAGCGCCGCTGCAATGATGTTGGGAATGTTGAGGTAGCTTTTGCTGCTGAGCGCTTCGCCGATGCAAACCGATTCGTCGGCTAGTTGCACGTGTAATGCGTGGCGGTCTACCGTGGAATGAACTGCAACCGTCGCAATTCCCATTTCTTCGCAGGTGCGGAGGATTCGGAGCGCAATTTCCCCTCGGTTTGCAATCAAAATTTTGGCAAAGCGCATTCGACTCGTAGTGCCCTCAGCAGCATAAACAGCGGCTTAACAGCTCATGAGACAGCGGCCACCATCGGCCACCGACAGGGCAACTGTCGGGTCGAGCATTAAACCGCAAGACGGTAGCTAATCCTACCATGTGGCTAGGGCTGTGGACAGATAGCGCTTGACCAACCTCACCACTAGCCACCCGGTTCAAGCGACTAGATGTTTGCCCAGGGTGCCAATGGCCTCAGCAACGCTGATTGACCTCGCTGCTGAGCAAGAGCAACGATGGAGCAATCTCGCCAGAAGCAGAATTGCTCAGAGGCACGGCGATCGCCTAAACGGTCATGATGTCTTCTTCTTTCGCCTTGAACGCGGCATCAATTTGCGCCACGTACTGGTCAGTCAAAGCCTGCACTTCATCATGAAAATCCCGAGATTCGTCCTTAGAGATCTCGCTGTCTTACTCTTGTTTGCGAAACAGGTCAATGCCATCGCGGCGGACGTTGCGTACCGAGACGCGGCCCTCTTCGGCATATTTGTTCGCCACTTTGACAAATTCCTGACGTCGTTCGCTGGTCAGAGGGGGAATGTTGAGACGAATCAACTTACCGTCATTATTCGGCACGAGCCCGATATCAGACATCGAGATTGACCGTTCAATAT
This sequence comes from uncultured Halomicronema sp., assembly GCA_937897665.1. Lineage (GTDB taxonomy): Bacteria > Cyanobacteriota > Cyanobacteriia > Phormidesmidales > Phormidesmidaceae > Halomicronema. The sequence continues at coordinate 2,476 of CALCPB010000417.1, forward strand.
TCGTCAAGGCGCTCGGGTCAAACGGCTGAATCATCAGCGTGCTGGCGTCGGGGGTGCTGATGTTAGCCATGGACTTCAGCGGTGTAGGGCTACCGTAATAGTCATCCATCTCCTTATCTAGCAGTGATGTGCTAGCGCGCCCCGTGCGAATGGTGTTGAATGCACGCTTTGTCGCATCCACCGCATTTTGCATGGCGATTTCGATATCAGTTAAGTCAGCTAACTTCACAGGACTCTCCCACAATTGTGCCAATTGACTCACCCATCACCGCCCGGCGAATGTTACCGGGTACAGATAGGTCAAATATCATGATAGGGATATTGTTGTCTTTGCATAGGGCGATCGCCGTACCGTCCATCACTTTCAGATCATGGGCCAAGACGTGGCCATAAGTAAGGCTATTAAATCGTCGGGCATTGGGGTTCACCTTCGGGTCGGAGTCATACACTCCATCGACCTTAGTGCCCTTAAACATGACCTCAGCGCCGATCTCTGCGGCCCGTAAAGCCGCCGTCGTATCGGTAGT
>CALCPB010000418.1 GCA_937897665.1 uncultured Halomicronema sp.
CAGCCGCGTGAAGCGATCGCGCCCTTCAGGATTTTCGGTATCCCCCAGCAACACCGTATTGGGCAACAGCGGGCCAATGCCGTAGGCCTCGATCAGTTGCTTCATACCTTGAAAGGCGTCGGGAGCCGTCACCAATCGCACAAAAGCTTGAATCCCACGCTTTTCTAGATAATCTTGCAGCGTCGCTTCCAAACTTTCTTGCCGACCCACGTCGCGGCTCCCCTCCGGCAAGACACTCGCCACCGTAAACAACCCTCGCTGGTGGGTCAAGGCATTAGCCATGTCTAACAAGTGCCAGCGTTTCGTCGGGGCTCCCGAAAAGACCAGTAAATGCGGTCGCCAGTTTTTTGAATCCAGCGGCCCTTTGATGCGAAACAGCCCCGTCCGAATCAAAGACATCCACACACCCTGGCGGACATCGCCCCACGTCCCCTCAATTTCACTGCGTTCGAGCCAGAGGTAGATGCTCAGCACGATCGCGGCGGCAATCACCGTAGCGACCGCATTGATCAAAAACATGATGCTGATGCAGCCCACGGCCCCGACCGCTGAGATATACCAGGGCACCCGAAAGGTGGGCCGAAAGGAGGGACTTTTGAGAAAGCCTTCAATTCCGGCAGCGACATTCAGCACCATGTAAGTGGTCAAAAAGAACATCGTCAGCACCGGCGCAATCACATTAATGTCGCCCAAGCTGACGGCCGCTAGGGCAATCCCCAAGCTAAACAGGGTGCCGAGTTGGGGCTCATCGCGTGGCCCCTTGCCTTTGCCGAGCCAGCGCAGTGACTTCGGCAAGACGCCATCGCGGGCCAGGGCTTGCAACACCCGCGGAGCCCCCAAAATGCTACCGATGGCACTGGATAGCGTCGCCCCCCAGACCCCCAGCAAAATGGAATTATCCCAAATCGCAATGCGCCGCATGATCAACGGGTCAGAGACTAGCGAGGCCGCATCCGCACGAAACACCAGCACGAGGGGAATCAGCATATAAATGGCATAGCCGACCGCGATCGCGGCGAGGGTGCCCAGGGGAATGGCCTGGGCAGGATTTTTGAGATCCCCCGACATATTCACCCCTGACATAATCCCGGTTACCGCAGGGAAGAAGACCGCTAGCACGGCCCAAAATCCCACTGAGCCGGGTTCTTCTAGGGGGGCTGTCGTCATCGGCTCAACCGATTGCCCAAAGGCAAGGCAGATGAGCGACAAGACAAACGCCGCCATGATGAAATATTTCGCCTAGCTGGCAACCTAAGCGGCCAGGAGGGCCAGCAGCGCCACCTAATTCGTGACAATCAAGTCAACCCCGGGCAGGTTCAGCGCGGGAAAGATCTGCACCTCACTTTCGGCAAACCCTAAGGTGTAGAGCGCCACCGATAGCGCCTGCGCAAAAAACAGCGGAATTCCCACCGCGCCGCCAGTCTCAATGCCCAGAGAGCGACTGATCATGTAATACGCGCCCCCCGCTCGTACCACCTGATCGGTGGCGATCGCGGAGATTGAGAGTCCTGTAAATAAAGTAATGCTGGTGGAAATGGTCACAATCAGCAGCGTATTGACCAAGCCCACATGCCCCAGCACCCAACCAAAGCGCAGATACATGATCACGCCCAAAAAGGTCAGAATCGAGGGGGTAAAAACACCACCAACAGCCCCTAATCACGAGGCTTCGGCGGGCGATGACAATTTTGAGGCGATCGCCCCTGGCCCAGGGCTGTGTTGAGGCATAGAGTTCGCAAAAAGTGAGTAAGCTCAGAGATTCAAACGTCTATCGATGACGATCGGCAACGGTAGCACCGCAAGCCAGTGTAGGTCTGATTGGCTACCTTGCCACCCCTCTGAGCGCTAATTCTGCCAAGAGCCCCTGCCACCATTGAACTGAATCAACTAGCCGAAGTTCTCTAGAAAACTACAAACAACAGTCTACTTTTCAAGTTGACCTCAGACCCGAGGCCTGCTGTGTTCCTCAATCGGGCTGAGTCACCACGACAATCGTAGCCGCTGCCGCTCTCTCTGGCTCACAGCGCAAGTGCAACAGTTCAGGGAGTCCCGCGACGCGGTTTTGCCCGTCGGGCAAACACCTCATTCTCGCCCGAGAAGGCTAGTGGCGCGACTCCGGGGAATCGTTCAGCGATCGCCCCCAACAGTCAGTGGTAATCGACGATTGCCGCATATCATGCCAATATAGCCAGAACTCCATCAGGTTCCGAATCCTTAATTCTCCCCTCAGTTCCGGATGCGGCAAATTTGCGTACCCTAGGGTGAACCGAATCAGCAATCATTAACGGCATGTCAGACTTGCCTCCCTCTTCGCCTCAGCCGACCGCTGCCGCTGGCGGTAGCCCCGAGCAGCGGCTCAATCAGGCCGTGGCAGCACTCAAGCAGCGACGCTACGCGACAGCGATTCAAGGCTTTTCGTCGCTGTCACAAGATCCTACCCTCGCCAGCGCTCTCCGCCTGAAAGCCCAGATTGGCTGGGTCAAGGCCCTACAAGGTGATGGCCAAACAGCGGCTGCGATCGCCCGCTGCCAATCGCTCGCCACACATCCCCAACCGAAGGTCAAGCAGTGGGCAAGTCAAACCCTGGTCGCCCTGGGACCACCCCCGCCGACACCGGCAAATTCAGCGTCGAATGCCGATCTCAGCGGCTTTCAACCCTTAGCCGCAGACGCCGGCGCAACGGGTAATCTCAGCGGTTTTCAACCCCTAGCAGCAGAGTCTGACGTAACCGATAATCTCAGCGGCTTCCAACCTCTCAACGCTGAAGCCGACACCCCTGCGGTTAGCAGTTCGCAGCCAGCCCAGCCCCCGTCCTCAGAATCGCGATCGCCCCAAGCCTCACCGCCGACCCTCCCGACCGCTGAATCAACCGCTGCTCAGAATCATGCCCCGCCTCACGATGAAGCCAGGACAGCGACCCCGGCAGCGGCCGCCCCTCAGCTAGGAGCCTTGAGTCCCTCGGCGGCAGTACTGTCAGAGGACACCGCGCCGCTTTTTCATTACGAAAACCTCAATCAAACCCCGGCCCCGGCAGCGGCGCCTGCAGCCCCCCCCTCTCCCACTGCTGGAGCCGGTGCCCTCGTCCCGTCACCGGCTCCAACAGCGACAGCGACAGCGACAGCAACACCACCGGCCCCGCCGCTCTCATTTCGCCAAGGGGGGCGGCTCGACAAATTGCGCCCCCTTGGCCAATTGGGACAGGCCGACTGGCAGGTTTGGCTGGCCCAGCTCCTCACTGCGATCGCCCTCGTGTGGTTGAGTAGCGCGGTGCTGCCGATCTTGCTGTGGCCTCTCGGGCGCCTGTGGGCTTTTTTCAGTCGCTTTCTACCCATACCGTCAATGCGTCAGCCGCCAGACCTGCTGTTGATAGTTACGTTTAGCCTCATCGGACTGCTGCTAGCCGCCCCCTGGCTATTAGATGTGCTCTTAAAACGCACGCAGGGACTGCGCGCGCTCTCCCTGCAAACCCTGCAAAAAACTCATCCCGAAGGGTGTCGCCTGCTGCGACGCCTCAGCCAAAAACAAGGCTGGCTGCTGCCTCTCCTGCGGGAGTTACCCGTCGACGCACCCCTGATCTTTAGCTATGGCTGGTTGCCTCGCTACAGCCGCATTGTCGTTAGCCGGGGTCTCCGCAACCAACTCAGTGATGAAGAACTCGCCACGCTCATCGGCTACGAGCTGTCACATCTGACCCGCTGGACGCTACCGTTGATGTCTTTGGTGGCTCTGTTGCTGCAGCTCTTACACCAGGGCTATTGGCAGTCAGCCCAACTGGGCGATCGCACCTCCAGTCGCCTGGTCAAATCCTTAGCGGCAGGTCTATCCGCCTTGAGCTACCTGCTGTACTGGCTAGTGCGCAAAGTCGCGACCCCGGCAGCACGGGCTCGCGTTTTGGGCAGCGATCGCCAAGCTGTGACTTGGACGGGCAATCCCAATGCGCTGGTGCGGGCCTTAGTCAAGCTCGAAACTGGCATTGCTGACAGCATCGTGCAAACCGGCTACACCCCCCCGTGGGTCGAGAGCACTGACTTACTCACGCCCTGCGGCTATGAAACGGCGCTGGGCTTCGGCAGTCTGTTTCCCGCTCCGCTGAGCCTAGAGATGCTCCAGTGGGATATTCAAAACCCCTACCGTCGCTGGCTCGCGCTCAACAGCAGTCATCCCCTCTTGGGCGAGCGCCTCAAGCGACTCACGGGCTACGCCCAGCGATGGCAGCTCCTACCGGAATTACCCTTCCCGGAACTCGGCGACCTCAACCATTCAACCAAACGACGGAGATCGTTTGGCAGCGACTTGGCCGCCTTTTTGCTGCAGCTCAGCCCGTACATCGGTCCACTGGTAGGCATCACCGTCGCCATGCTGCTGTGGTTCTTGGGCGGCGTTTTTGAACCTTTGGGGTTACAGCGAGTGGCTTGGATTTATGGCGATCGCAGCGTGCTGTGGGGCAGCCTGCTGCTGGGTCTAGGCATGGGCATTATGGTGCGCATCAACGCTTATTTTCCAGATATCACGTCAACCAACCGCTTTCAGCAGTCAGCCTTGCCAGCCCTGCTCAAAAGCCCCCTAGCGCTACCAACCGATAGCCGACCCATCCGTTTAGAGGGCACTTTACTCGGTCGTCCCGGCATCGCTAATTGGCTGGGGCAAGATCTCATTCTTGCAACGCCCACCCAACTCTTCAAGCTCCACTTTTCCTCACTCCTAGGCCCACCGGGCAATCTTTTGAGCCATCCCCAGCACCCCATCGACTGGCTCGGGCGACCGATTGAAGTACAAGGGTGGTATCGTCGCGGCGCGATCGCTTGGATTGCCGTCGATCTTTTTTTGACGGCGCGCAAAGTCGTAACGCGGGCCCAGCATCCTCTGTGGTCAGTGGTTCTCAGCCTCTGCTGCTGCGCCTCAGGCCTGCTCATCTTGTTTCGGGGCTAAATCAACCACCCAACATTGCAGAACTCTTAACATAGTGTTACCTTTCTTTACAGAGTTCCAGTGCACCTAACCGTGACCAACAGTGCAAGTACAGCTTGGTCACTTCACCCGACTCGGGGGCTAGGGAATGGGTTCTCCTATCTCTCAACACAGCAAGGCATACCAGTCACCTGTTTGGGTGACTGGTTTTTATTCTCAAATTTGTTCGTGAATATTTCGAATTCTGTCTGCGGTCATGGATAGCGCATGTTAAGTTAATTGATGGCTCTCATAATATTGAGCAATTAAGCTTCAATATTTCATGCTTAAACTTTGTCTGTCAGATGACACGAGCCACACTTCATGGAAGGTGTTAGGAGCAGCAAAAAAGTTTTCCCAGATAAGGGCAGTTCTTAGCCCACAATGTTTGCAAGGTTTGTTTCGTCATGAGAATTAATCCTTGAATTATCAAATTTATTGAGATTAGACGATAACAAAACTGTTGTTCTTAAAGCATCACCAAGGCTTGCCAAAAAGCAAGTTCTCAATTGTGAAAGTGTTGAAAATAGTTTGTTGAAAAGAGGTATCTAAGAAAATGTCTGTAAGAGTTTATGTTGGCAATTTGCCCAAAGATATTGAACGAGAGCAACTGGAGGCTGTTTTTTCAGAGCATTCTGAAGAGATTATTTCAGTCAAGCTCGTGACTGACCGCAAAACTGGCAAGTGTCGTGGTTTCGGCTTTGTCACCCTGAAGACTGACGAGCAAGCAGACGCCATTGTTGAAAAATTCAGCAATTTTGTACTGCAGGAAAACACCTTGAAGATCGAGAAAGCCCTGCCTCGCGCTAAGGGTAAGGAGGAGGATGGCGAGGGCGGTACCGCAACTCCCGGTCCAGCTCGGCGGAAGTCTCCGAAAGCTAATCGCGATAGTGCCTCTAGCAACAGCAGCAGCGCTGAAGCAGCCAAACCTGACCCGCGTTGGGCCGACGAACTGGAGAAGCTGAAGCAACTGCTAGCGACCCAAACCACCGGTTCTTAGTCCGATTGCGATGGCGTTTATCTCTTCAACCAGACGGTTAATCAAGCCGGTGATAGTGAGCTAAATCAATTGCAATCTTGAGGGGGCCAGTCTCTATCATCTGAGGCTGGCCCATTTTTCATGCATGCAGAAATCGGCCAATCTTCAGGTTTACACGCTGCTTTGCCCTCGGTGTTTTCACACCCACAGCCACGTCGTCTCGCTGTCAGCCTCGTCTGTTAGCTGGCAAACGATTAGCAGATCGACTGCGAACTCATCTGCTTTCATCAGCGGTCAAAGGCAGGGCAAGCAGAGGGAGCAGAAAAATTGCAGAGCCAGCTCCCAAATCTCACTTTTCAACACGGCAACAGTGCCACACTCTGGCGATATTCTCAGCGCTTGCTGACGAGCAGAAACGGCGATCGCGCTCTGA
>CALCPB010000419.1 GCA_937897665.1 uncultured Halomicronema sp.
ACGGGGATGCTGTTTGCCCTGGGCGACCTGTCGATGTTCCTTTTTGCGGGCATCACCGGCATTATGTTGGCGTCGGCCCCCTTCGATATTCACGTCAACAACACCTACTTTGTGGTGGGTCACTTCCATTACGTGATTTACGGCGCGGTGGTGATGGGCTTCTACGCCGCCATCTACCACTGGTTCCCCAAAATGACCGGGCGCATGTATTACGAGGGCTTAGGGAAGCTGCACTTTGTCCTGACCTTTATCGGGGCTAACCTCAACTTTTTGCCGATGCACCCGGCGGGCTTGATGGGCATGCCGCGCCGCGTCGCCTCCTATGATCCAGAATTCGCCTTTTGGAATGTGCTGGCTAGCCTGGGGGGCTTTTTGCTCGGGGTGTCGACCCTGCCGTTTATTCTCAACATGCTGAGTTCTTGGTCCCGCGGCCCAGAAGCGGGGGACAATCCCTGGCGGGCGATCGGGCTAGAATGGCTGGTCTCTTCCCCACCGCCCCACGAAAATTTTGATGAAATTCCCACTGTGGTGTCGCCGCCCTACGGCTATGGCAGTGACGAACCCTTGATTGCCAATACTGTGACCCAGGAGTGAGCCCGTGAGCACCGCTAATCTTGACCCGACCCTCGACGGCCACCAGGTCGTCCACGCCGCCGAGCATGAAGAAGAAGACAATCGCCTGTTTGGCTTCATCGTCTTTTTGATCTCAGAAAGCGTCATTTTTGTGAGCTTTTTTGTCGGCTACATCGTCTTTAAGACTAGCGCCGCTGATTGGTACCCCAATGGGTTTGAGGGCTTAGAGATTCGCGAACCGTTCATCAATACGGTAGTGCTGGTTTCGAGCAGCTTTGTCATCTATTTTGCTGAGCGCTTTCTGCACAAAGAGAATCTCTGGGGCTTTCGGGCATTTTGGCTGCTGACGATGGCGATGGGCAGCTTCTTTCTCTATGGCCAGGCGGTGGAGTGGCTGGGTCTGCCCTTTGGCTTTACCGACGGCGTCTTTGGCGGCACGTTTTATCTGCTGACGGGGTTTCACGGCCTGCATGTGCTGACGGGCGTGCTGCTGCAGGGCATCATGCTGGGGCGATCGTTTATTCCCAACAATTATGCGGGGGGGGAATATGGCATTCAAGCGACCTCGCTGTTTTGGCACTTTGTAGACGTGATCTGGATTGTCTTGTTCCTCCTGATTTACGTCTGGAAATAGCTAAACGTTACGGGCGGGGCAACTGCCCCTACCAGAGATTTTTCGGCATCCTCAAAATCGGCATATCACATCGGTAACCTCCATCGGAAAAATCCATGATTATTGATGACCAACATTACGATGTAATCATTGTGGGCACGGGCGCTGGGGGGGGACGCTAGCCCAGAAGCCGGCCCCGACCGGCAAGCGGACTTTAATCCTAGAGCGGGGTGGCACGATGGCGCTGGAGGAGCAAAACCGCGCCGATGTGGATGTGTTTAAAAAGGAGCGCTACCACGCCCCAGAACAGTGGTACGCCCAAGCCGGAGAGCCGTTTTCGCCCCAGACGAACTATGCCGTCGGCGGCAATACGAAGATCTACGCGGCCTCGCTGATGCGGATGCGCGATCGCGACTTTACCGCTGTCCCCCATCAGGAGGGCATGGCCCCCGAGTGGCCGTTTCAATACGCCGATTTAGAGCCCTACTACACCGCTGCTGAGCAACTTTACCAGGTGCATGGAGACGCCCAAAACGATCCGACAGAACCGCCCCACAGTAGCGACTATCCCTATCCGGCGATCGCCCATGAGCCGCTGATGCAGCCCTTGGTGGAGGCGATCGCTCAGCAAGATCTGCATCCGACCTCCTTACCACTCAGTCTGACCCGCCAGGAGGACGACCCCACGGGCGACTCTTAGTTTTTTGGCATTAACCTGGCCTTATAGCACCACAACGTCACACTTAATACCTCGGCCAAGGCTGTTGGCCGCTATACCAATCCCACCGGCACTGAGGTTAAAGGCGTACAGGCCGAAGTCGGGGAGCAGTCTTTCCTCTTCAGCGCTGATATTGTGGTGTTGGCCTGTGGCGCAGTGAATTCGGCAGCATTGCTGTTGGCCTCCGCCAATGAGAAGCATCCTCAGGGCCTCGCCAATGGCTCAGACCAGGTGGGCCGCAACCTGATGAAACAGCAGCTGACGGTGCTGGTAGAGCGGTTTGCATCGGAGAATTCCGGCACGTTTCCCCGCAGCGTCAGCGTAAATGACTATTACTGGGGCTACGGTGACTACCCCTATCCCATGGGCCACATCGAAAACAGTGGTGGCCTCTTGCAGGACGTGATTTTTGCCGAGTCACCCCCTTTGCTGTCGGTGCTGGCCCAAATTTTGCCGGGAGAACGTCTCAAAGGGCTGGCGATCCATTCTGTCGGCTGGTGGGCGCAAACCGGCATGCTGCCTGATGCCAAAAATCGCGTCTACTGGAAAAAGGGCAAGCTGCGCTATGAGTTTGAGCCCAACAATTTTGAAGCCCACGATCGCCTTGTATACCGCTGGATTGAGGTACTGAAAGCGGTGGAAAAAGACGTTAAAGACGCTAAGAGTAATACTGTTTTTCCCCGAGGCGAAGCGCCCTTACAAGTAGTGGGCTATCAGTCCGGCACCTGCCGCATGGGCACCGATCCGGCAACTTCCGTGTTGGATATCCACTGCCGCACCCACGAAATCGACAATCTCTACGTGGTAGACAGCAGCTTCTTTCCCTCCTGCGCTGCGGTTGGCCCCGCCCTTACGGTGATGGCCAATGCCCTCCGAGTGGGCGATCATCTCATCGATCGCTTGAAGGGATAGCCTGTCAACTCAAGGCCGGATGCTGATCCTTAACAGGCATTCTCAGAATCCTAGTGTTTCCTGGATAGTTTAGTGCGATTCCCTGAAGAGATTACCTATCGCTTAAAGTGCTGAATCGCGGTCACGCCTGTTGGGGCACCTGTGCAGCCGCAGCCGCCGTGCAGAGTGGTACGAGCGCCCCCTGAGGCGTGAGCCCTAACAGCATGGGCTCGCCAGCGGCGATCATGTGGCCCGTCATCGCGCAGCGTTCGGCACGCTCAGCAGTGGCTGGAATAGTTGCCCGAATATCTTGTCGGTTGAGTGAGCTACAGCCATTACCGGATTGCTGCTCTACGTAGGCCCAAAGAATTTCTCGAATGAGGGCTTGATAGCCGCGATTACCCGCGATCGCTTTCAGGCTATTTTTCAATTCCTTTTCCAAGCGAATGCTGGTCACTTCCATATCGGTCGTCGACGGGCGGGAAAGTGCGGGCATGGGTGACAACATCTCCGAGACTTAATCGTTCGTTCCTAAATTACCTCATAGTGTAATTACTTTTGTAATACGACTGTAGTATTTTGGACAGAAAGTAACAGGATTCCGACCTGATGATCGGAATCGAATGCTCAGCATTGCTGCGATCGGTCGACCCCAGGTAACCAGTGACAGCCGGTTGCAGGCCCGCTGAAATCACCCATTTGTCAGAGTTTTGAAGGATTTTGAGGATTGCTTGCAGTTGCTAAAGTCCTAGCTTATACTGAGGTCTCAAATTCTGAGTGACATCCTGGGAGGTTTCCCATAGCTGAACAATTGACCCTAACTGTAAGTTTGAGAGGCACTCGAGAAGTTAGGGCGAACTGTCAAATTTTTCGCCTCACTGGGCTCTTAGATGCTTTCTCAGAGCCGACATTTCGCAAGGTGATGGGTAACTATGCCACTCAAGGGCCCAGCAACTTGGTTCTAGACCTCTCTGGAATCGATTTTGTGGATAGCTCGGGGCTGGGTGCCTTAGTGCAGCTCGTCAAAAAAGCTAAAGACGCTCAAGGAAGCCTGCAGCTCATTGCGAACCCGCGGGTGATGCAAACGGTCAAACTTGTTCGCCTTGAAAAGTTTCTTTCTATTCAGCCATCGGTAGATGAGGCAGTCGCTAATCTGAGCTAGCGTGTTAATGAAGCTGAAGGCTCGTCTTCTGGGGGTGGAACTGACCCATGGCTCAGTTTTCAACTGATTCTGCTGCTGCTAGTACGGGCGAGGGGTCGCCGTTGCCGAGTCTGGCAGCCTGCACAGCCTTGTCAATCAATCAGGTGAGATCGCTCTCTCCCTTGGCCTTAGCTTATGTCGGCGATGCCGTCTACGAGCTGCATATGCGCCGCTGTTTGCTGATGCCACCCAAGCAGCTTCGGGCCTATCCCCAGCAGGTGGTTGATCAGGTGAGAGCGGAGCAGCAAGCTTACTATTTGGGTTGCTTAAAACCGCATCTAACCGACGAAGAACTGGATGTGGTGAGGCGAGGGCGCAACGCGGCCGCTAACCGGAAAACTCGAGCCAGCTTGCAAGACTATCAGCAGGCCACAGCCTTAGAGGCGTTGATTGGTTACCTTTATCTCACGGCTCCCCACCGTTTAAACGAGGTTTTAGCTCACCTACCATTTACGCCTGAGTTGGCCTAGGGGCTTTTACTATCTCTCCTAAATCAATGACGTTTGCTGCAGTCGAGGGCCGCTGGCCCCTGACGACATCCTCGCTCTGCTCTGCCAACTTTTTTACCGGATGTGTATACCATGACCGAACGCCCCAAGCCTGCGAACAAATCTTCTCGATCGCGGCCATCCCCAGCTCGTCCGCAAAAGCGCAGTGGCGGCAGCAGCGGTGGCAAACGGTTTAGCAAAGACCGCTTTGGCAGCAGCCCTCGTAGCGAGCGTCGCGCTGGAGGAACGGGTAGAGGCAGTCGGGATCGCGATCGGGATCGCAACCGCGACTGGGATCGAGACCGGGATCGAGGGCGCCGCCCCGCTCAGGCTCGCGCCCGCGATCGCGCT
>CALCPB010000420.1 GCA_937897665.1 uncultured Halomicronema sp.
AAACCGGTCTGTTTGGCGGTGCGGGCGTGGGCAAAACGGTCTTGATTCAAGAGCTGATCAACAACATTGCTAAAGAGCACGGCGGTGTGTCTGTGTTTGGCGGTGTGGGTGAGCGTACTCGCGAAGGCAACGACCTCTACAACGAATTTATTGAGTCGGGCGTGATCAACAGCGACGATCTCAGCCAGTCAAAAGTGGCTTTGGTCTACGGCCAAATGAATGAGCCGCCCGGAGCCCGGATGCGTGTTGGTTTGTCGGCTTTGACGATGGCGGAGCACTTCCGTGATGTCAATAAGCAGGATGTGTTGCTGTTTATCGACAACATCTTCCGGTTTGTGCAAGCGGGTTCTGAAGTATCGGCCCTACTCGGGCGCATGCCTTCAGCGGTGGGCTATCAGCCGACCTTGGGTACTGACATGGGCGACCTGCAAGAGCGCATTACATCGACCTTAGAAGGTTCGATTACCTCGATTCAGGCCGTTTATGTCCCAGCAGATGACCTGACTGACCCGGCTCCGGCCACCACGTTTGCCCACTTAGACGCAACGACTGTACTGTCTCGGGGCTTAGCCTCTAAGGGCATTTATCCGGCGGTCGATCCGCTTGATTCCACCTCAACGATGCTGCAGCCGGAGATCGTGGGCGATGAGCACTATGACACGGCGCGGGCCGTGCAATCCACTTTGCAGCGCTACAAAGAGCTGCAAGACATTATTGCCATTTTGGGTCTGGATGAATTGTCAGAAGATGATCGTCAGACGGTGGCTCGGGCTCGCAAAATTGAGAAGTTCCTGTCACAGCCATTCTTTGTGGCAGAAATCTTTACTGGTATGGCTGGCCAGTACGTATCCCTGGCGGAATGCATCAAGGGTTTCCAGATGATTTTGAACGGTGAACTGGATGACATTCCAGAGCAAGCGTTCTATCTGAAGGGCAACATGGACATGGTGCTCAAGGCTGCTGAAGAGATGAAAGCACAGTCCTAAGTGAGCTGTGGGAGTCGGCTGTCAATTACAGCCGACTCCAGTGTTTGATGGTTATCTTTGCAAGAGAGCGGTTTAATTCACAATGTCTCTAACCGTGCGTGTGATTGCTCCCGACAAAACAGTTTGGGATGCAGAAGCTGAAGAAGTAATTTTGCCCAGTACCACCGGGCAGCTCGGTATTTTGAGTGGTCACGCTCCCCTCATGACGGCCTTGGATGTCGGTGTGATGCGCGTGCGCCCTGCTAAAGACTGGGTAGCGATCGCCCTCATGGGCGGGTTTGCTGAAGTTGACAATGACGAAGTGACGATTCTCGTTAGAGGCGCTGAGCGGGGCGACAGCATCGATCAAGATGATGCTCGTTCTGCCTTTGAGACGGCCCAAGCAACGATGACGGCGACGTCCTCAGATGATCGCCAAGCAGCGTTGCAAGCGCGGCAGGCTTTGCAAAAAGCTCGAGCTCGCTTACAAGCGGCGGGTGGCTCAGTCGGCTAAAGTCGTCTGCTGATCACTGAGAGAAATCTATCCAATAAAAAAGAGGAAGCGATAGCCGCTTCCTCTTTTTTATGTCCAACACAGAGTCTATTTACTGACAGGTTCAGAGAGCCTTGGCTCCCTGTCATCACGAACTACCGGTAAACAAGACGGTTTTGAATTTTTCTTGGGCAACGCGCATCGGTTTGCCTTTGCCTTCTTCTTGCCAATAGTTGATGATTTCAGTGGCGGTGTTAAGCAATCCGACTCGCTCTTCTTCAGAAATCCAGCTTTTGCCTTCTAGCTCGGTTTTCATTTGTTCCCACGCGTCATTACGCGGCCAGAAAAAATAAGCCGTGAGCGGGCTGGTGCCCTTGCCGACCACTTGGTCAACTGCTAGCGCGACATCCTTATCTAACCAAAGCACCTTTAAGACAAACCTGGCCTCAGTTTCTAATACAACCTCCACCGCAAACCCCCTTCCAAAACTACAGTCCTCCATAATATCCTAAGTCGGTAAATCTGTAATGTCCAAATCATGGCGGCTGGCCCTCCAGAGACTCACGAGATGACTTCAGTTATGCCTTTACAAGCGATCGCTGTGTTTGATATTGACGGCGTCATTCGAGATGTCGGTGGCTCCTACCGTCGCGCCCTGGCCGACACGGTGGAATCATTTACCCAGGGACGTTATCGCCCCACGGCAGCAGCGATCGACGACTTGAAGGCAGAAGGCCGGTGGAACAATGACTGGGAAGCATCACAAGAATTGATTTATCGCTATTTTGAAACTCAAGGTCAGCCGCGGGCTGATCTCACGCTGAGCTATGAGGCACTGGTTGATTTTTTTCAGCAGCGCTATCGTGGCCCCAATCTCGACGACCCCGCGCAGTGGACGGGCTACATTTCACAGGAGCCGCTGCTGGTTAGCGCCCCCTACTTCGAGCAGTTGACTCAGGCTCACGTGGCTTGGGGCTTTTTTAGTGGCGCAACTCGCGGCTCTGCGGCCTTTGTGCTCGAACGACGGCTTGGGTTATCGGCACCCCTGCTCGTCGCGATGCATGATGCCCCTGGCAAGCCTGACCCCACCGGCTTTTTTCAAGTGGCGGAGCAGCTGAGTGGGGGCAAATCCGACATTCCTGTGCTTTACGTTGGTGATACTGTCGCTGATATGCACACCGTTCAACAGGCCCGGCAGCAGCGGCCTACCGCCACGTGGATCGGGGTGGGCATTTTGCCGCCCCACGTCGTTGCTGCCGATGAGACCTATACGATCAACTATGCTGCCGGTTTAAAGGCTGCCGGGGCCAGTCTGGTATTGCCGGGCCTCACTGCCCTGACTCCCGATCGCATTAAACAGCTGATCAACGACTTTCAGGGCCCCTAGGTGATCCTGGCCGCACTCAAATGTTGGTGATCGCTCTGGCTGAGGCGATCGCGTCCCTGCATCTGAATCCCCCCATTAGGACGATAGATCCTGCAGGGCTTGTTCGGCTTGACGCCGGGCCATGATTGCTTGCTGTAGCTGGGTCTGAGTTTCGGCCAGTGCAATGGTGCAAGCGGCCAATTGCCGCTCTGATTTGTCGTAGGCTACCTGCAATTGTTGCGTCACGTGCTGGCGTTGGGTGATATCTCTCAACAGCCAGAGCACCGCCGCCCCTTGGTGATGATAGCGAGCGCTCGTTAACCAAGCTGTTGAAACCGACACTACAATCGGAGTCGTTGCCGGGTCTGCGTCTGCTAAGGTAATTTGCCAATCTTGCTGATGGTTTGGGTGAGTCAACTGGGTCAAGACCTGCGGGCGATCGGCCGCATCAATCAAGACGACGAGAGGTTTGCCGATTAAAACTTCTCTCGATGTGGAGAAAAGACTGGTGGCGGCCCGATTAACCCGGTGAATCAAACCTTGATGATCAGTCACCAAATAGGCATCGGGGGCCAGTTCAAATAGCGTGCGATAGCGCTGTCGTTCTTCTTCGATCATCAACCGGGTGGCTGATAGCTCAATATTTTGCTGTCGAATTTCTTCATCAGCGGTGTGCAGCTCTTCTAGCACAAAGTAGAGATCATTCAGAGCGGCTTCAAGTAATTCTGGCGAAGCTGGTGAATGGATCGCTTGGTCACGCAAGCTTAGAGCGCGTTCATAGACTGCTTCAATTTGTTGGGTGATCCCCATAAAGCCTCAGAAGCTATGTGCTGTGGATAGTGAGCATCGTGTCAGGCTGGCCGTTGGGTGGTCAGCAGTTAAGCCGTGACTGAAGGGTGCTGGGTCGCATGGTCACTCGCCTGGCGAGTCCGCATGGCGTCCCCTCACTATAGGTGCAAAGGTCTGGCGGTGGGTGACGACAGGGCGGTATCATACGGCAACCATCCAACGATCTTGCCAGTTTTGCTGTTCTCCTTGCGCCTCAGTGCCCCAGCCATGGGTAATCGTCGATGAATTGGTGCTGCGATTAGCCGTTGAGGGGCCGCTTGTCCCAATGCTGTCTGATTGAATGGGCCTCCACCCGGTGAGCGATCGCCCCATCACTAACCCGTCATCTCGGCTCGGGAGGCAACTCTTCGATCGCGATCAAAATCAGGTCGTCATCATGTTGCTGAGCCAAGGTACAGGCATTGAGCACCATGGTTTTTGGGCCAATGTGCTCAAAGTTATGAGTGACTTGAAAGTCAGTCAGTCGTTGTTGCTGTGGCAAAATCTCTTGAAGCAGCGATCGCAGCTGTGGACTATTCCACTGACCGTTGCCCAGTTCAAAAATTATCCGATTTTCTGTTTCGTTAGGGTTGACCTGAAAGAGCTGATAAAACTGCTCATTTGCCGTCACAACCCGAAATTCGTGGGTCAGTACGACCAACCCCTCGCGCACGGTCTGCACAATGCCCTCGGCCAAATCCCGCGCCGCCCGTAGCTGCTCGGTGTTGCGTTTGAGTCGGTCAATATCGATCAAAACGACGACCGCGCCATCAATCCGGTTGTCTAAGGTGCGATAGGGGCGAATCTGCAGCTCGTACCACAGCTCATCTTGTCCTTGAATCTCTTGCGACGTTTGGGTGAGCGTATCAATCACCGCCAGAATCTGCTGCTCTAAATCAGCGATCGCCAGCCGGTGATTGATGTCGCCTAGGGGCCGACCAATATCACTGGCAATTAGGTTAAAGAGCTGGGCTGCGGCTGGGGTAAAGCGGCGAATGCGTAAGTCGCTGC
>CALCPB010000421.1 GCA_937897665.1 uncultured Halomicronema sp.
TTATTGCCTATTCCCTTGCCAATAATCGGGATCTCGCAATGCGCTCCTCGGGTTGGCGAGATGTTGCTCTAAAGTAGGCACGGTTAGCCGCTCTTCGGCCAGCAGCAACTGCAGCAGCTTTAGCTTAAAATAAGCGTCGCGATAGTTGAGATGCTCTGCCACAATCAGGGCTTCTTTGTAAGCTGAGATTGCGGCACTGGGCTCATCTTGCGCTTCATATAGCTGGCCAATTTGATCGAACGTATCCATCAGACCATAGCCATTGTAAGAAAGGCGCTCGACCGCGAGGCGCTGCTGATACAGGTAAAGCACGTCTTCGGGTTGATCTTGTTCAAGATAAATCTCTGCTAGATCTTGCAGGGCGTCGCTGGCCACATCGGTTTGTCGTTGGCTGAGGGCAATTGAATAGGTAGTGGTGTAAAAGTTTTGGGCTTGGGCCAAGTTATCGAGATTGCGATAGTTTCGAGCGATCGCCAACAGCAAGGGCGGAATTGGGAGCGGCTGTGCCGTCTGCTCATATTTACGTGCCAGCCGCCGCTGATAGGTGATGGCAGTGCGCACCTCTCCAGCCGCCTGATAGTTTTGAATGGCTCCCTTCAAATACTCAACTTCTTTAACGTCGTCACCATTACTACCGAGGGAACTCAATAGAGTTTGATAGGTCTCAGCGGCCACCGCAAAGCGAAACCAAGTTGCTTGCAGACGCGCTAGATTTTCCAACAGGCGCTGTCGCTCCTCTCGATCGCCGGCTTGGGCAGCTCGCACAATTAACGTTTCATATACGGCGATCGCCGCATCAATGTCGCGTAACACTTCAAAGGCGACAGCGACTTCCTCTAGCAGTTCAATATTCAGCGGTTCATCGTCGAGCAAGTCTGTCTGAATTTGCCGTAATCGAATCGCTAATAGCTGCGTTTCCTCGCCTCGAGAGTTTTCCCAGGCCCGCAGGCCCACCCGCTGAATCGCTGCAATCTCTTCCTCATAGCCTAAAATCCGCCGCAGCCGCACTTCCCGCATCCATTCCACAAACGCTAGTTCTGTTTGCCCCTCTAAAAACAGCTGCTCTGCTTCGATGGCGAGCCGGTCGAGTTCCGCTTCGAGCGCCAACTTTTCTAAGGGGCTAAGGGGGCGCACAATCGGCAACTCGGGCAATAGGGGATCGCGCGGCTCGGTTAGCTCCGGGTCCGAGAGAAACAGCTCAAGTAGTACTGGTGAAAGTTGAGCCCAGGCGATGATCGGCAATGAGGCCAAACCAGCCAAAGCAATCGCGATCGCGCCCGGCCAGTGACGCCAAGCGGTGGAAAAAATGGGGAGCATAGCAGCTGACAGAATTATCCTTTCGTTAACAGTGCCCGGATACCCCACAGAAACGGTAAACAATTGGGGTAACCTTAAGATCTTGCAGTTTTTCTGCGCAATATCAACTCCTAGACGACTTTAATAAGCTAAGTTTCCATGACTTCAATGGCTTCTACTTCAACGGCTGCCCCCACTCGCACGGTGCGCATCGGCTCCCGCAAGAGTCAGCTCGCGCTGGTGCAAACTCATTGGGTTCGCGACGAATTGCAAAAGCAGTTTCCTGAGTTGGCCTTTGAAGTCAGCACCATGGATACCCAGGGCGATAAGGTGTTGGACGTGTCGTTGTCGAAGATTGGCGACAAAGGACTCTTTACCCAAGAGCTCGAAGATGGCATGCTGCAGGGCGATATTGACTTTGCCGGGCATTCCCTCAACGACTTGCCGACTCGCCTGCCCGACGGGTTAATGCTGGGTTGTGTCACCCAGCGCGAAAATCCGGCTGACGCGCTCGTCGTCCACGCCCAGCACCAAGATAAACAAATCGACACCCTGCCTGAAGGCGCAGTGGTTGGCACGTCTTCGCTGCGGCGCTTAGCCCAGTTACGTCATCACTTTCCCCATCTCACTTTCAAAGATATTCGCGGCAACCTCAACACTCGCTTGCGCAAACTCGATGAAGGTCACTACGACGCGATCATATTGGCCGTGGCTGGTTTAGAGCGGTTGGGGATGGGCGATCGCATTCATCAGCATTTACCCGCCGAGGTTTCACTCCATGCAGTAGGCCAAGGGGCCTTAGGCATTGAGTGTCGTGCCGACGATGCGGAAATCTTGGCCCTGATCAAAACCTTAGAAGACCCCGCTAGCGCCGACCGCTGTTTGGCTGAACGCGCCTTTTTGCGAGAGCTCGAAGGTGGCTGTCAGGTGCCCATTGGCGTCAATACGGTGTGGGCTAACGACACCCTGACCCTTACTGGCCTTGTTGCCAGCCTAGACGGGCAAACCCTGATTAAAGAAGAAATTCAAGGGACACCGGCTGAAGCCGAACAGTTGGGCACCACACTGGCCCAGCGTGTACGAGGCCGTGGTGCTCAGGCAATTTTGGACGAAATCAACGCCGAGAATCGTTCATAGCCATAAATTTGAAGCCTGATTAGCGTTCTTGTTCGCTGCCGCTCCACTCATAATAAGGGTGGCCGTTTACTCCTTATTGACAGCATCAAAGATTCCGAAATGCTCTGATAATCCTGTCGCCATCCTGGACTCGTCTCGACATCAAAGGACAGGCATTCATCGATTTTCCTGGGTTAATGAAGACTGTAATTTCACGCAAGAAACTGTTGGTCAGATGAACTGAGACCTAGCTTAGCGACTTTGTTGGTGGGGCTGATGGATCAAAGGCTTGACCGATTTATAAAAAAAATGTTGTCAGTGATATGAAACTGAAACGTCGAGGGTAGTCTAAGCTGCATGGAGCTAGACGCAGTCCATTATTCACCGGCTTCTCAAGGAGAGACCTCAACCAATGAAAACTAGCCTGAAATTCAACCTATTACAGCATCTGCGCCGCAAGCAAGCCGAGGGTGGCTTCACCCTGATCGAGCTGCTGGTGGTCATTATCATTATCGGCATCTTGGCCGCGATCGCTCTGCCTTCCTTCCTCAACCAGGCCAACCGCGCCCGTGAGACTGAAGCTTCTCAAGCGATCGGTTCGCTCAACCGCGGCCAGCAGGCTTACTACTTAGAAGCCGTCGAATTTGCAAGCAATGTTGACCAGCTTGACGTTGGTGTTGAAGAAGATACTGATAACTTTGCTTACTCTAATACGATCACAGCCACGGCAGGTGACGGTGCCTTTAATGTCGTTGCTGGGACAAGCGCCATTATGTACGCAGTGCCCAAGGCTAAGCTGAGAGGCTTTGCTGGTATTACCTACCTCGATACGACTTCTGCTGGCAAACAGGCAACGGTGTCTAACCTCTGTCGTGAGAAGGCTTCAAAAGCCAACGATACCCAGGTTGCTAACGTAATCACAACTACCGATTGTGGTGCCGACCTAGAGCCGATCAAGTAATCTCGCTTAGCAATTTGAATAAGTTTTGGATGTCAATAAATTGGTTCTACCGTTTCTAATCAAGCTAGCCGGTCTTTGACCAAGAATCCTGACCTCCAAACTTTGACAAGTGCTCAAGACTACTCAAAACCCTTCACTACTCATGGTGGGGGGTTTTTGATCTGAACGCAGTTTTGGATAAGAGCCTATATCCGACTGTCTGAGTAAAAATCTCTTGAGCAGAATCGAAAGGGACTCTGTTCAGGGAACCTAGCTTCGACTTCGCTCAGCTATCAGTTGACGAGAGACGGTTACCTGTCTAACAAGGACTAAACGTTTTGGTTCGCCGCATCTTCTGAAACTGAGTTAAGATTCCAAAGAATTCTGTGGCAGAGTGTTTGAGGTTTTGCAGCGATGACGCGAACTAAGTCATGGGTAATCACAAGCGGCATTTTTGTACTGATTGTGAGTGGTATTACCACCATGCAAATTAGCCGACTTCGTTCTGCATTGACGCCTCAAAACTCAGCGTTACCTCAACAAGCTGAGTTACAAACGCAAGAAGCACAACTGCAATTATCCTTACTGAAAACCCTGCCTGATTTGGGATATCGAAATCTGATTGCTGATTGGACATTTCTCAACTTTTTACAATATTTCGGCAGCAACGAATATCGGCAGATTAATGGTTATGCCCTGAGTGCCGATTATTTTGACGTGATTTTAGAGCGCGACCCCTACTTTTATCTAGCCTATGTATATTTATCGAGCAGCGTCTCGATTTTTGCCGGTCAGGCCGAAAAAGCAGTTGAGCTGCAGGAGCGAGGTCTCCAGTATTTATCACCAGAGTTTCCACCGGAGGGATATTTTATCTGGCGTCACAAGGGTATTGACGAAGTGCTGTTTCTTGATGATGCCGAAGCCGCGAGTCGCTCTCATCAAATCGCTGCCGAGTGGGCAGCGCAGTCATCCGATCCCAGAGCCCAAGAAGATCAGGTTTCTCTACAGAGAACAGCTGAGATTATGGCGAGTAATCGTGACAAAACGCAGGCTCAGATCGGGGCGTGGGCTCAGGTTTTAGGATCGGTGCCGGATGAAAAAACCCAGGCTGAGGTGATTAAAAATATCGAAGCCCTTGGGTATGAAGTTGTCCCTAATGAACAGGGCAGCTATTCGATTCAACCGCGAGCTTCTACTGCTGAAGAATAAGCCCGATAATCACTTTCTCTGGCTCATGTCGCGATATTGTTTACGTGAGTTCGTCAGCTAGCTGTGCCTCTCTCCTAAGGGAAGAAAGGCTTCAAATCCTTGTTCTTGCATGGCACCTCCTTAGCAAAATTTCTCGACCGAATTTGCGGTGTTTAGACCAGACTATCGATTGATGGATATTCTATGACTGATTCATCCTCTCACTGGGATAAAATTCGCCCTCAGTTTGATGCCCTGCCATACCCTAACCATCCTTTAGAAAAGCATCCTGGTAGGGACTCTAGCGATCTGGCTAAGCACAACTATACGATTCCTTATTATTTGAGAAATCACCAGGTTGTCGATAGTACAGACAAGTGGATTTTGGATGCGGGTTGTGGGTCTGGGTTTAAGCTACTAGCGCTAGCGATCGCCAATCCTGGTGCAAATCTAGTCGGGGTAGATATTTCACCCAAGTCTTTGGAGATGGCCCAGCAGCGTCTGGACTATCACAATGTTCCTAATCCCTTTGCTCTGCATTGTTTGCCGATCGAAGCTTTGGCCACCCTGCCCTATAGCTTCGACTATATCAATTGTGACGATGTCCTCTACCTGCTTGAAGATCCAGCGGCAGGCTTAGCGGCGATGCGATCAGTGCTCAAATCAGCAGGCATCATTCGGGCGAATATGCACAGTGCCTTGCAGCGAGCAGATTACTATCGTATGCAAAAATTCTGGGCGAAGGTTGGATGTTTAGAAGGGTCTGCAACGTCAGAAGAAATGGCGGTTGTTCGTCAAACCATGGCAACGCTCGAAGACTGGGTATTGGCCAAAGAGCAAACCTGGATGCCCGCCTTTGAGACAGATGACCAGCGTTTACTGATGAACCACTTATTTCGGGGTGACACGGGCATCACCATGGCCGATTTTTCCACGCTTTTACAGCGAGCTGGATTGGAGTTTATCAGCATGGTCAACTGGCGGCAGTGGAACCTGGAAGAGTTGTTCAAAAACATTGAAGACCTGCCCATTGCCGTGGCGCTGAATATTGCCTCAATGACGCTAGAAGAGCAGCTTTATCTCTTTGAACTGCTAAATCCCATACATCGACTGCTCGATCTATATTGCGGACATCCGGGGCAAGGGCGCGATCGCCCGCCGGTAGAGGATTGGCCTGATGAGCTGTGGCCCAATACGATGGTTCACCTACATCCTCAGCTCAACACCGCGGCCTTTCGGGCCTGTTTAGAAGCTAGTGCCGAAAACTTAGGGCTGCTGCCCCTTGATCAGTACTTAAAAGTGGATGGCCAGCCAATCGGTGTGGACAGCTCGTTTTCAAGTTGTTTGTATATTTTGCTCAGCGGCCCCCAATCAGTAGCGGCCCTAGTGCAACGGTGGCAGCAGGCATGCCCCTTAGATCTGATCACCCTACAACCGATACCGGTGGAGAGGGCTTTTCAAACGGTGCGCGACTTTTTGGTGGGTCTAGAGAAGGCTGGATACATAATGCTGGAGGCACCATAATTTTGAGCAATCCGAGTTGGAGCTGACTTAGTTTCCAGCGATCAACTCAAGCTTTGAATTATCGGCGGCCTTTTTGAAGAGTGGACTAATATCGATTCACCCAAACAGCTTTGTCGTCTAGTCATCTCGCATTTTTAGAGGTATCGAGAATTCTCTCAACGGCAAATTGTTATACCCTTTCCCCAAGGCACTCCATAGCTCTTCCAAAAACCACCCACTGCTGGCGACTCTGCTATGACCCAATCACAATCCCACTGGGAAAAAATCCGCCCTCAGTTTGATGCGCTGCCCTATCCTGATGAGCCACTGGATAAGACTCCTAGCCAAGATACTTACTTCTTAACCCAACATACTTATGCAATTCCCTACTATTTGAGAAACTGCCAGGTCGTTGACACGACAGACAAGTGGATCTTAGATGCGGGCTGTGGGTCTGGCTTCAGTCTATTGGCATTGGCGATCGCGAATCCCGGCGCTAATTTGGTCGGGGTTGATCTGTCGTCCAAATCGCTGGAAGTCGCCCAGCAACGGTTGGAGTATCACCAAATCCCCAATCCCGTTTATCTGCATTGCCTCCCGCTCGAAGCATTATCTACCCTGCCTTATCACTTCGATTACATCAATTGTGATGATGTCCTCTACTTGCTGGAAGATCCAGCGGTGGGCTTAGCAGCGATGCGATCGGTGCTCAACGCAGACGGCATTATTCGAGCAAATATGCACAGTGCCCTGCAGCGAGTTGACTATTATCGAGTGCAAAAATTTTGGGCGAAGTTAGGGTGTTTAGAGGAATCGCCGTCACCAGAAGAAATTACAGTTACGCGTCAGACCATGACAGCCCTCAATGACTGGGTAATAGCCAAAAGACAAACCTGGCAGCCGGTTTTTGATACCGATGATCAGGGGCTGATGATGAATCATTTATTTCGGGGTGATACTGGCGTCACAATGGCTGATTTTTCCGCATTTTTGCAGCGGGCGGAGTTTGAATTTATCAACTTGCTCGAGTGGCGTCAGTGGAACTTAGCGGATCTATTCAAAAATATTGAAGATTTGCCCATTGCCGTGGCTTTGGGCATTGCGGAAATGACGCTAGAAGAACAGTTACACTTGTTTGAGCTGCTACATCCCATCCATCGGCTGCTGGATGGGTATTGTGGGCATCCTGGGCAGGGGCGAGATCGCCCGCCAATAGAGGATTGGCCTGATAGCCTCTGGCAGCAAACAACAGTTTACCTACACCCACAGTTGAATACGGCGGCCTTTAAAGCAGGTTTAGAAGAAGGCGCGAAAACCCTAGGACTGTTTTCCTTTGATCCCTATCTCAAAATTAATGAACAACCAATCACTGTTGACAGCTCATTTGCGAGCTGCCTACACGCTCTATTAAGCAAGCCACAAACAGTGCCAGATTTAGTCAAACGATGGCAGCAGGTGCGACCAGTCCATCTCATCACCTTGGCACCGACAACGCCTGAGAGGGCATTTCAAACAGTGCGCAACTTTTTAGTGGGGCTAGAGGGAGCTGGATACATCATGCTGGAAACACCGTAAGCAGGAGTGCCGCACTGTTCAAAAATCTTGAAAACCATCAACGCTTGCCGATCAGTCTCTTTTCGGGTTGACAGTGACCGTCTCCCGGTTCAGGCTTGTACGGATTTAGCGGCAGGGCGGCAAATGCCAAATACTGATGTATAGCCATGCAAAAAAGTGCTGCGCCCCACCGGGCCAATTTCGCCACCACAAAAGAAGCCGCTCAGCGGTACCCCCTCTAGATATTGATTAAACAGATGCGAATCAAAGTTGGGCTTTTGATAGAGTCCTTCACCCCGCCCCATACAAGAGAACAGCAAGCCCCCAACCTCGGTTAGGGGCTCCAGCTGCATCTGGCGTTGGTAACTTGACAGCAAAGTTTCTAGATCATCAGCAGAAGTGCGAGCATCGCGGAGATGAAATTGCACCCGTTGACCCACGCGGATGCGGTCGGCGATCGCCATCGCCCCGATCTTGGGATCAACTCCCAGCAGATTGCGAATGAGAAAATCGCCTGGGTTCAAATTTTCCTTAAAGCCATCTTGAGCAATGCCAATGTGAAGTGAGTTTTGCGCTAAGGCGCGATCGCCTTCATCCAGCCCTTTCAAAATATTCTGGAGCACGACAAAAGGGGTTTGGGGGGCAGCATTCATATCGCCAACAGAATCAGGTTCTAAAACTATATTGAGCTCTCCGGCCACTACCCGAAACGTTTGCCCTATCGGACGACAGCCTTGAGCCACAATGGCATCTAGAACGATATTGCCCGATAGAGCTACCCCAACAATGCCCTCAGTTTGCAGCGTGTCATTAAAAAAGAGGCCGCTGCTGCGTTGAAAACTGCTGACACTTGCCAGCCCCCCTACCTTAACGGCATCAGGATAGGCAAAATCGAGCCCCTGTAAGAGTTCATTGATGCCCGAAGTTAGTGGATCAGCCATCAAAATAAAACTCGGGGAATCGGCTGGCGATACCCCGACCTGCTCAATCCAGTCATTGGGTGAGCTGTCTAAATCTGGTAAATCATCCTCTCGCAGATAAAAGCTCTTGACCGCTACATCAGGCAGGATGGCAGCACACACACTCAATGCGGGCTTTTGTTCGACCTCTAGAGTACTGCCTCCGATCTGCGTGCCAACCACGCCGCCGCCGCTACAGCCAATCAAACAAGGGACCGTTATCACTTCATTCAGCAGCGGCAATAGGCGGGCATATTCACTCGCAAACGCCGAAGAGATGAACACCATTGCCAAATCGGGGGACGCAGGCAGTTGCTGCCGTAGCTGATCAGTCACCTCGCGAACTGCGGCCTCTAGAGAAGCTCGGGTTGAGAGTGCACTAACCCATTGCATGGACTGAGCAGTTGCAGACATAAAACCAAATCTCCTGCGACGAGCCGAGCCTAAAAACATGCTTGAGTGACTCCCATATGGCAGATGGCAAGACGTTACGCTGTGAGCGCTTCACCTAGCCCCAATTGCCACTGCTCAAACACCCTTAGGGTAAAACTTGCCATAAGCCTAAGACAAATCAAGCAACATGCGTAAAGGAACCCACTTATTCCCTCATTCCTGCCCTTAGATTTGTGACAGATTATTTTCTTTGACCGATACATAATTCTGATTACCTCCGCTAAGGTGCCATACGTTGGATGCTGCGGAAGCCAAGCTAAAGCTTGGTATGGCCCTCAAAAATATGAGCCACTCCTGGATGTTCATCCCCAATCCTCTAGGCGAGTGTTGCCTATTTCTTCATCAAGGAATATTACAACCCACCTACCGAAAGAAGCGCCATGTAAACGTTTGCCATGATTTACACCGTTCTCACTAGAGCAAAGCGTTAAACTAGGCCGAGAACATTGTCGCCATCGCCCACTATGTGCAAACGGTGACATTTGAGATAAGTGTTCAATACGAGCTAGCAAGGTCTTTATGAGCAATAACATTCAAGACAAAATTCAAGAAGAGCTAAAAGAAGCACGAGATGCCTGCGACACTGCTGGCGCAGGCTCTGCTGAATGTGCCGCTGCTTGGGATGCAGTGGAAGAACTGCAGGCTGAGGCTTCCCACCAGCGCCAAGGTGAGCAGAAAAAATCTTCACTTGAAGAGTACTGCGATGCTAACCCCGATGCCGATGAGTGCCGCGTCTACGAAGATTAAACTCTCTGTTTCCTTGAATTAGACAATTTGATTTGCCCCTAAAGGCTGTCCTACCAAGTCGGGGCAGCCTTTTTGATAGCGCGAGTAGGGTTGGCCAAAAGTCTATTCAGAGGAGCTGTGTCCTTATTAAGCACATGATTACCGATACCGTTCTATAGCAGAAGTCGGAATGCAGAAGTCGGAGTTAAAAGCCCGTCAGATGATGGTTTCAGGCATCTGGAGTGACCCTATGGCACTGGCTAGCATAAACCTCTCGCCCCTTGATGTGTTACCCACCTTGAACCCGAAACCGTCACCTCAAACTCAAGTCAGTGTTAATAGTGGGGAGGTTGACGTCACACTTCACTCATTTTGAGGGCGCTGTTAGTCGCTGATTTCTTGACACAGCAGGCCGTGACCGCAGCTGGAAGTCTACATCGTTGTCGTGCAGTCATCCGCGCATCTACAGGATGCATGGCAACGCATCCTCCCAATATGTAAACCACTTCATTGCTTGGGCGGCATCATCGATTAGCCTGCTCAACGGACACATTAACCTTGGGATTTTCTCTGAGGGGAAAAATTGCTCTAAGCTCAAGCTTAAGAGCCCGCAGCGACGCTTATTTGGGGCACCCTAAGCACGAGCAAATAATGTTCCTGCCACGCAGTGACCGAAGATCTTACGCTGCGCTCAACAAATAAGATGTTTAGCTGT
>CALCPB010000422.1 GCA_937897665.1 uncultured Halomicronema sp.
TTCAATATCGATTCGTAAGCGGGATGCTGATGGCCTCGGTTTGTGTGGCAGGATAGTGACCAACCTGGAGATTTACGGCACTATGGGTACCCCCTTACCAACAACTGATTCAAATCCAGATCACCCGACTAAGCCGGTCGAAGATCCGCTCTCTACGCAACGCATTCTCCGCGCGTTTACCGGGTCGCTGATGGCGGGCACATTCACGCTGTTGTTTTACAAAATGACGATCGCGATCGCCACGACCTTTGCCAACAAGCCCGTCGTCTCTGACAACATTACCGTGATCAATCTCTCGTCAGCGGTGCGGACTTTGGTCGTGGGCGTTGTGGCAATGGGTACGGGCGTCTTTGGCATGGCCGCGATCGGCTTGTTCGCCTTAGGGATACAAATGATCGGACAACGTCTGAGAGGGGCACAGCCCACACCCCTGTCACCCAACAACCAAAAATAGTACAATTGATCTGTTTAAGCGTTTTACTTTAGGCTGTTAGTTGCGACTCGTCTAGGGATGCTTGCGGTGCGAATCAGTGCGCCAGAGGGGGCAAAACCTTAGATGTGTTGAAAATTTCACATGACACTTGATTTATTGACGCCGCCGCGTAAAGTAGCGGATATTCTGTCGTCTTCGGCTCCCGTCGAGAAAGGTTGACCTCATGGCGATTATTGCCCTCAAGGCCTGGTATTTAGAACAATATGAACCCGCACGAGAATTGGAGAAACGTCCCCAAGATCTCCGCCTGAGCCGCAACAGTCTGCTGAAGTCTGGTTTGCGGGCTGACTTTTTGGACGATAGCGAAGATGTGCGTGATGCCGCATGGTTCCAACGGTACCTGTCGGGGGAAGCCGTGGAATTCTACATTGAGGGCAGTGGCACCTATGCAATTTCGAACATTGACCTGCTCAGCCATGAGATTTATTTCACCAAGCAAGAGTCTCTGGTGCAGCTAGAACCGTCGATCTTTTTCTGCTATCAAACGGCCTATTCAGACTCCAGTTCGCTGCTGCGTGACGAGCTCGAGAGCTTGCTGAAAAAGACCAATAAGAAATCGCGCTTACCCCTCTCACTCGAAGAATCTAACCGCGCTGGCGAAGGTGCTCTAAGGCGCAACAGTCCTCTCATGCGGAAACTGCGCAAATCTCTTATCTTCATTGCCGATGGCACGTCTGTTGCCCAATTGCAAGGTACGACGCCACAACTTTTGACCAGCGCTAACGTGTGCATTGAGCTGGGTTATGCGTTGCAGTGCAAGCGTCCAGAGCAAATCATTTTGGCGCGGCAGGAACGCGACGACCTGCCCGGCCATTTTCCCTTTGAAGTCCCCTCTGAACAGCAAATCGTGTTTCACGACGCGGCAGATTTAGCGGCTCAGTTGAAGGCGAAAATTGACGGTGAGCTACAGCGCTATGGGCTGCTGTGAGGTCGTGTTCAAATTCATAGTGCAGCGATCGGCTGCCGCCCAGGGAGACTTAAATGCCAGCGCCGTCTAAGTATTCAGTAATGACCCGGTCTTGAATGCGGCAGCTCTGAGTAGGCGCGATCGCGACTAATTCCCTTTGGCTGACCTTGAGGGTTTTCAAATCTTCGACCTGTTGTTCTAGCCCTTCAATGCGATCGACCAAGGCGCGAATCACCTGGGCCTCGGAGTCGGGCAGGCAGTCATGGTCTAACGGGCCCACCCGTTCCCCAGCGCGGTAAACCACCCGTCCGGGCACGCCCACCACCGTGCAGTCAGACGGCACCTCTCGCAGCACCACTGAGCCGGCACCAATGCGCACATCATTGCCCACTTGAATATTGCCAAGCACTTTGGCCCCGGCCCCAACAACCACATTGGTGCCCAGTGTCGGGTGACGCTTGCCCGATTCTTTGCCGGTGCCGCCCAACGTCACGCCTTGATAAATAAGGCAAGAGTCGCCAATGATGGCAGTCTCACCCACTACGACACCCATGCCGTGATCAATAAAAACGCCTTGGCCAATCGTGGCACCAGGATGAATTTCGATCCCGGTCACGAAGCGGCTGATATGGGAGAGAAACCGGGGAATAAAGGGTAACCCGACGTTCCACAACCAGTGAGCAACCCGATGAAAGGCCAGCGCCTGTAGACCCGGATAGCAGGTCAACACCTCTAGCCAATTGCGGGCAGCTGGATCACGTTCAAAAACAATTTTGAAATCAGCTCGCAACGCCTTCAGCACAGGAATCGGTCCTTAAGAAAATACTAGAGCTAATCTTAGCGTTACTCGTAGCGTCCTGAATATAGCTAGAGGGTGAGAATTCCCCTATAAAAACGATGGCCGGTAGCAATATTCCATTGGAGTTTGTCGGTATCCAGTGCCTTCACCATAGACTAATGTCAGTTGTTGCGTTCGAGATGGCGTTGGTCAAAAGCAGTACGGCAGTAATCGAGCCGAATCTAAGACAAAACGGACGTCACAACATTCCATTGATCAGGCTAGCGATCGGAACAGGGCAAGCGATTTATCGCTCGTTTGTACCCCTTATGAACTTGGAACCCTGATTTTCTGGTTGAGGAGCAGACAGGCGTCTATATTTTGGCTTTTGCCAGTGCCCGCAGTCGGGAATGTTCAATATTTTTGAGGGACAAAAAACTGCTCATTGAGAGGGGGGCGCATGTAGTCGAGGGGCGCACTCTTGCGCGGTGGCAGCTCCAAGGGTTCTGGGGTCATATCAACATAAGGAATCTTGCTGAGGAAATGACTGATGCAGTTCAGGCGAGCCCGCTTTTTGTCGTCAGCTTCCACCGTAAACCAGGGCGCTTCAGGAATATTAGTGTGGGCAAACATGGTATCTTTAGCGCGAGAATAGTCAACCCAGCGATCGCGTGACTCTAGATCCATCGGGCTAAGCTTCCACCGACGCGCGGGGTCAGTCGTGCGCGACTGAAAGCGTCGTTCCTGCTCTTCATCGCTGACCGAAAACCAATATTTCAGCAAAATGATGCCTGAACGCACCAACATGCGCTCAAATTGGGGGCAGGTCTCCATAAACTCGTGATACTGCTCATCGGTGCAGAAGCCCATCACATGCTCAACCCCAGCCCGGTTGTACCAGCTGCGATCAAAGCAGACAATTTCGCCCGCCGCCGGTAGGTTCGCAACATAGCGTTGGAAATACCATTGAGTCTTTTCGCGATCGCTCGGTGTCCCTAAAGCCACAATGCGACAGCCCCGAGGATTCAGAGGTTCAGTGAGGCGCTTAATCGTGCCGCCTTTGCCCGCTGCATCGCGACCCTCAAACAAAATCACGATGCGAGTATCGGTTTGCTTGACCCAGTACTGCATTTTAACGAGCTCGACTTGCAGCCGGGTCAGCTCTTTTTCGTAAACCTGCTTCGGTAATTTTGGACGGCTTTCTTTTGCTGTGGTCGAGCGAATTCCTTTTTGCTCTGACCCGCCAGCGCGATCGCGCTTCTGCTTTTTGCCTTTCTTTTGCTTTCCTTTCTTGTTGTCTGCTTTAACAAGAATTGTTTGAGGTGGCAGGTTCTCTGCAACTTCGGTCACAGAACTATTGACATTTATATCGTTTGTCATCATCACCAGGCTACGAGGTGTTCATCTATTCTTAATCATAAAAATGATTAAGACTCCTGATGTGCTGAGCTCTACTAAAAATTATCAATGCAACAAAAGTTTGCGCGCAGCGCCAATGTCTCTGTCTATCAGCAAACTAGCTCTTTGGGCTGAAATTTTAGATGCGCGCGCTCACCTTCTGCGAATGCCAGCATGATGCCTGGGTCTGGGGAAGTAATGC
The DNA here is from genome assembly GCA_937897665.1 of uncultured Halomicronema sp. Classification (GTDB taxonomy): domain Bacteria; phylum Cyanobacteriota; class Cyanobacteriia; order Phormidesmidales; family Phormidesmidaceae; genus Halomicronema. Next base: position 3,779 of record CALCPB010000422.1, read on the forward strand.
AAAAAACTAGTGAGTGAATCATGGACATCAGGCTGAAGTTATCAAAATATAGTGGTTAAGGGCGATGGAAACTTAGCCAAGTGGGCATACTGAGCAAGTGATCGCTAGAGCATTGAGGTGCCTTAGGCCGCTATGAAAAGTAGTCCACCAGACCTTACCGATGGCTGAGCGATGTTCCCTTCCTGACTCACAGAGCTAGGAAGTCTCATGGCGGTTGAAGCTGAAGTTAGCGTGGCAAATCTTTATGAATAGTCAATTAGGTTAGAGCTCCCGACTCCCCGCCAAACAGAATTTTCTTCTCTTTGAGCATTTTTATTGTTAATGACTGAGTGATTACATTCAACTATGCTGGCTTTTATTATTCCTTTGAAGAGTGCCAAGGTTTCTAAAGATTGGCAGAGAACTTCTGCTCTGTTTGAACGCTGCCTGCGATCGACCTGCAATCAGAGCCATAACAACTTTAGAACGATTGTGGTCTGTAACGAGTTACCCGAAATCACCTTTCAGCACAAAAATGTTGAATATGTGAAAGTGGATTTTTTGCCCCCCGAAAAGGTTGAAAATCCTATTCCGCGAGGGCTAACCGATAAGGGCAGACGAGTTCTCAAAGGCATGATGTATGCTCAACAATTCTCTCCCACCCACGTCATGACCGTAGATGCGGATGATTGTGTTAGCAGCCGACTGGCCGGCTTTGTGAATCAAAATCCTGCTGCTAACGGCTGGTATCTCAACAAGGGATGGAAGTATCGGGAGGGAGATGCTTACATCTACCTCAAGCGCCGCCGCTTTTACACGATGTCTGGCACCGCCAATATTGTTCATAATGACTATCTAGATTTGCCAGAAACTCCTGAATACAACCGAGGATACGGCTACTACAAATTTTATATTGATCACCAGAAAGTCAGAGGCTTTATGGAGGCGAAAGGTGCCCCTATGCAGCCATTACCCTTTCAAGGCGCAGTCTATATTTTGGCGACGGGAGACAACATTTCAGGTAATGAACAGAATTTATCTTTTAACTTTTTGAATCGCAAAAGAATCTCTAATGAGCTGCGGCAAGAGTTTTGCCTAGATGCTCTAGATTTCAGCAAGCGCTTGCCGACACCAACCTTACAAGTTGAACACTAGAGATATCTTTGCCAGTTAAGGAACTTAATCGTGATTGAAGAGAACCCAATCATCGTGGAATTTATTCATAAACTTTCTGCATCAGTCAGCTCCTAGCTAATCTTGCCGGTGACCGTTATGAGGCAGTCCTATTTTCCAGATTGTCTTGCACTAAAAACTTTAGTTTCCAATAAATTAAGCCTACCCTTTTTGACACTCAGCCATCAGGCAAATTTCCTATGAATCGTAATCCTTTGAAGGTGATTTACATTGCGGGTTGGGGGAGGAGTGGCAGCACGCTACTCGCTCGAATTTTGGGGCAAGTAGATGGCGTTGCTCACATGGGAGAGCTGCGAACCATCTGGACAGACGGGTTTAAGTCTAAAAGTGTCTGCGGTTGTGGCACACCTACTCATGATTGTGATGTTTGGCAAGCCATCATGAATCAAGCTTTTGGCGGTATTGAACAGGTTGATTTGCCCGCCATGGTTCAGCTTCGCCGCCAGTCTGAACCCAAAACGTCAGAGCTGTTAAAGTTTTTGGTTTCGTCTCATAAAGCTAAAAGTTTTCTGCGTAACTCTGAGTCTTATCGTCATGTTTTAGAGAAGCTGTATGGCAGCATTCAAAATGTCTGTGGTGTAGAGGCGATCGTCGATGATTCTCTACATCCTGGATATGCTTATGCGCTCGCTTCAGTACCTAGCCTAGAGGTGTTTCTGGTGCATCTGATTCGAGATGCCAGAGGCTGCACCTATTCTTGGGAAAAGCGCTGCAAAAATGGTCTGGGTTCCTACACGCTGAAAGATAGTGCTTTAGGATGGGATTTGCGAAACATCGCCACTGAGACACTAAGAAGGCATCCAAATATTAAATACCACCAACTGCGCTACGAAGATTTTGTCAATCACCCTCAGGAAAGTGCTAAAGCTATCTTGGAATTTGCCGAAATGCCCACGAACTCGCTAACGTTCTCATCGCCTTCAACGGTAGCCCTGGAAGCCACCCATAGTATTTTTGGCAATGATAATAGGGCCGAAACAGGGACAATCTCTCTGCGTTTAGATGAGGTCTGGAAGAAGAAAATGCCCCTCGTTGACCAGTTAAAAGTTTGTTCTATGACCTGGCCCTTGCTGCTCAAATATCAATATATGCCTTAGCTGCCACCCACGTTTTGAGGTGAACAAACACTCTTTTAAGAGGTTTGGAAAGCCCTCTTTATTCGCGCTGCAGGGATTGTAGAGGTGCTGGGAGGCTCATGGTTTGGGCTGTGTAGCCGCCGTAAAGGGCGTGGGTCTGGCGAATCACTTGATTGAGGGCATCAATGTCGGCTTGGCTTGGTGCCTGAGGCAGGGCAATGCGAGCCATATAAGCGGGCGAATAGATCGACTCAAAATGACGACTGATCTCGGGAAAAACCATTTGCTCGCCATCGAGTTCAAACAACAGGTCGATCGCGCCATTTTGGTTGCCGACAAACACTGGATCAGTGAGCAAGATCAGCGGTATCGAAAGGGATATCTCGCCGCTGTGATTTGACAGCTTCCAGATTAGGTTATTGATGTCTTCGGGAGATAAGTCGGGGAAGATTTGCTGCAGGGCGGCTGGATCTACCCGATTAATACGGGGCGGATTGGGATCGCGATCGCGGGGCCAGTTAGCAATTCTAAAATCGAGTCGTAAACGACCGTGCAAAACTGTCGGAGCACCGCTGCCATCGGCCCCCGCCACCCGTTTGAGCTCAGGACGATACCGGTCAACGAGGGGCAGCATCGCCACTTGCTCAGCGGGAAGTTTAGTCGGTGGATGGTTCGATGACAGATTGTAGCCCGTGTTCAGCAACTTCATAAATTTGTTGACGTCCCACCGATCCAGGTCATTGTTAGAGAACATTTTGTACCAGAGCGCCCCCATGGCGACGAGCGTGGGTGAGTCCGCTGCCGTGAGCGCCATCAAATCTGGCACGACATAATTATCGAGGCCAAACCGTTTGATATCATCCCCGTTGCCCCACATCATGTTGAGGTCAGGCATATCGCGAATAAAGGGATACAGGGCACGGGTAAAGTCCAGATAGTCAGAATTGCGGCGATCGCCCGGTTGAAAGGTGGCATCGACGAAGCCGCTGAGTCGCTTCGCCATAGCGACGGACAACAGCGACAAAGCCTCTGTCGTGATGTCTAGATCGTGATGTTGCAACAGGCGAAAAACTTCGGCTTCTTGAGCAGCCGCTTCCGTATACTGGGTTTCCAAAGCTTGGATGTCCTTTTGCAACGCCCTGACTTCCAGCGCCAACTCTGGCTGACGTCGCGGTAAGGATTTCCAAAACCACGGATTAAATACTTGGTCGCAAAGCAGCACGGTTAGCAGTTCTATGTCTGACAAATTGGGAGAGTTTTGCTGAAAGAACTGGATGAAATGCGCCCTCGCATCCGGATAGCTTTCAGCCGCTGAGGCGCGATTGAGCATTTCGAACCGCGTGGCGAAAATGCCGACCAAGCGGGACGTATCCATCTGATTGACTGACTTCCGGCTGAGGTCTTCAGTGAGGCCAATATTGAGCCAAAAGTCTTCGCTGTAGTAGTTATCAATTGAGGTGAGAATTTTGCCGTGATGCCGCTCGGCAAAGTCTCTCAATCGCAGTTTTAGCGCCGCTTCTTGAGCCAACTTGTGTTCATATCGGCGACGATATTCAAGCGCCGCCTGCTCTAAATCATCGGGAAATAAGTCAATGCCTTGCTGCGCGACCTCGGCAATATTGAGGGCATGGACGGCAGGGGTATCTTCGGCCGCAGTGGGTGTGGGCAAAGGGAGTCGTCCGATGGCGATTGTTGTGCTAGTGGACTCGGCATCGGTATAGTCTTGCTTGACCTGAGAGCCTTCAATCTGCTTGATGGCTTCGAGTCGAGCCCAAGGTTCAACGGGCGTCGCGAGGAGCGATCGCAGCAAATATTGTTTATTGGTCAGCTCCTGCTCATAGCGATAAAAAGAGCGCACAGCGCCCGAGCGAGTGGCCAAGTCTGTTTCTCGGAGGTAAGGAAATTCCAGGGTTAGCAGATGGGTTTCGAGCAGGGGGAGGACTGCCTGCAGCGGGACATCGGCCTTTTGAGCCGCCCAAAATAGATGTCCTAAAAAGGGCTTGAGATAGTAAGCATCGGTATCAAACACCTGATGGCTAATAAATTCGCGATACTCCCCTTTTGTTAAACCGGCAGCAATCAATGGAATGGCGGGATTGCGTTGGAGATGCCAGAAGAATTTGTCGTCTAAGATGGCTTGTTGATGAGCGGGCAGCGTGTTTTTGATCGCCTCGTAGCCCGCTCGCGAAATTGGCGGTACGAGGGTGCCATCGGCCAGGGTAAAGGTAATGCTGTTATCTTCAGCGATGCTGTAGGTGGCCCCTTCGAGCAGCCAGATCGGTTGCCGGGGCTGCACCCCCGTGAGGGCAACGAAGCCGCCCTTTTGCGCTTCCACTAAAAAGGCATTTTTGCCTTGCTGTAATCCCTGTAGTAAATCCGGCAGGCGGTTTCTGCGCAGGGGAAAGGTATAGGCTAAGGGCGATCGCGCGAAAGCTGGCCTGGGCGTCGCGATCGCGCGCTGCTGGAACCCGCTCCCTAACACCACTGCCAGACTCCCCAGCAGGATTTTGCTCAGCCCAACCGCCGTCATGGCCTGGTGCCGTACCGCTGAATGATAACTGTGAGAGGTTTGGGCTGTCTCGGCTGTTTGTTTGTGTAAAACCATCCAACCGCGATCGCCTCAAACAATACAAATCAGACCAGGTCAGTGATGGTGACTGCTGGCGTCCAGTATATCGATGATTTTTCGGCAGCGATTTTTAAGTTTTCCAACCCGAAGGGCTATGGCGGCGATGGTTCAGGTCTAGAAGGGTTAAGCGATGGCGACACCGATCAGGATGGGTACAGCGATCGTTCAGCCGTGGAGGCGTCAGGGATAGATGCCCTTGCGCTAGAAGATTGCCCAGCAAGATGTTTTCCGGTCAGGCATGCGTGTTGACTCAGGCGTCGCTTTAAACAGCTTCCCTGCTCGCCAGGGTTTGGCACTGCCAAACCCCCACCCAAAGTTGTCTGTCCTGAGAACATCATTGAAGTGCCGCCCCCTGACCGCAGGGGAAAGGGAACACCTAGAAAATTCTGCAGTACAGGTAAATTACCCCAACAGTGCTTTCGCTCGGGCCACAAAGTTGTCAGCAGTAATGCCGTTGAGTGCCATCACCTGGGCGGCGCTGCCAGCGGTATCGCCCCGTTTCCAGGCGAAGGTGTCGCGCGGGGCCAGACTACGGAGCATAACGGGCTCCAGCATGGCCGAAGAGCCGCCCGTTACACCAATCAGCGCGTCACCGCCAAAGAGTTGCTCAAAGTCGGCATCACTGAGGAACTCACCATCCGCTTGAGAGGTACTTTCCCAAGCGACATCGCTGGGACGATAGAGCCGTCGGGGATTCACAATCGCGACGATGCGGACGCCAATGCCCGCCGCGGCGAGCTGTTCAGCCGCTGCGAAGGCGGGCAGCAAGGTCATATCGCCAATCACCGCGAACACCACAGTTTGGCTACCGGCTGCTGAGTGCAGCACCACAGCCCCCTGCTGCAAAGCGGTACGGGTTTGCTCAAATGTCGTGCGAATCGGCAAGGGTGACTTGCTGGCCGTAATGGTGATGCCCTTGTTTTGGGTGGTCACTGCCCAGTCGTAACAGGCTTGAATGCTGTTGGCATCGACCGGAAAGAGAGGGAACACATTGCCGTTGCGCATCATTCCGGCAAAGTAGTTCTCAATTTCGGGACGTTGATGGGTCCAGCCGTTGCGGCCCTGTTCCAAAGCCCCGGCGGTAAACAGGGTGATGGTCGACGGGGTCGGTCGGCGCAACTCGGCCATCGCCTGGGTCACCGTTTGCCAGATTGGGAGGCCATTGATGGCAAACGACTCGTAGGAGCACCAGAGCGATCGCGCCCCAAATAGCGCTTGCGCTGCTGCCAGCCCGGCGCAGGCATCTTCACTTAGAGGTTCATAAACCTGACCCTGAGGCCCTTGAAAATAGACGTCATCGCGGGTGGGGTGAATGATTTTGAGCGCCTGGTTGATGTTGTTGATGCCAGAGGCCGCATTGCCATCCGCGTTCGTCACCACAAACTGCGGATCCTGCAGCCCGACGTGGCCGACGAGTACGCCCATCGCGGTGGTCGCTACCTGCTTGTCGCCCCCGATGGCAAATTCGTTCAAGGGCAGAGCGCCCAACTCGGGCACCGGTAGCACTGATTCGGTGACGGCCGTTTGGGAATTGGGGCCGCCCATCGATCGCTCGAAGTTAGTGCGCACTAAGTGCCAAGCCGCTGGGGGCAGGGCGCGAGCTTGGAGCGCATCGACAATGTAGTCTTTTTCTAAACTGTCGCCCGGATACAGGTTGTGGGATTTGGCACCTCGTTTATGCACTCCGGCGCCTTTGAGCTGCTTGATGATGAGGACGGTGAGAGTGCCGCCGAGTGCTGACTTAGCGGCTTTGGCTGTGGCTTCCAATTCGGCTTGGGTAAAGGCTATC
>CALCPB010000423.1 GCA_937897665.1 uncultured Halomicronema sp.
ACCCTGAGCTCGTGATCTTGGCCTCAGACACGCTGACCTGCCGGGTGAGGTGACAATCTTTGCTGGGGAGGAGTGCCAAAGGCGGGGTGGGTGTCGATCCGCTTGCTGAGAGTGGTTTGACCTACCTATTTGCCCCGCCCCAGAGGGGAAAGAAACGGGGTTTGGTTTAGCTCGCATGGGCGTTAATTAAAGGATATGTTTGCAGGCTGTCTCGAATGTTGCAACCGGTTTGCTTGAGCTGCCCTCAATTCGTTTGGCCCCAAGGCAGAGTATCGGCAGTGTTGGTGGGTTGATCATGACAAAACGTATAAGCTGCAATTATCTGAGAGGCTTGACTCTGGCGTAGAGCCTATCTTTAGGGGCGCAGAGCCGGTTGATTGTCGTGATTCTGTAAAGTCTTGCAACGAGGCTGTGATTTGGTTTTACACGTCATCAAAGATCTTGACTAGGGTGGTGGCCTCCTAAGCGAATTATGCCCCGCTGAGAGCAGCGTCTCTGCCCGAGTCTGAACTTATAGTTGATCTGAGGAAACGAAATTGGCTTATATCTCTTTACTAGCAGCAGTGCCTAATACGCTAACCTGGAGCCCCACGGTGGCTATCGTCATGATTGTGTGCAACATCATCGCGATCGCGATTGGCAAATTTACGATCAAATATCCTAATGAAGGGCCAGCTATGCCGTCGCCGAACCTGTTTGGCGGCTTTGGCTTGCCGGCGGTGTTGGGGACGACTAGCTTGGGTCACCTGATTGGCGCGGGTGCAATTTTAGGCCTTTCGAACTTGGGTGTCCTTTAGAGGCTTCGCGTAGTCAGGTTTTAGCCAGTGTCTAAGACCCGATTAGGGGAAAGTGCGATCGCGCTTTCCCCTCGCTAGTCCCTTTAAAATTGAAAGCCCAGGTTGAAGTAAAACCGCAGGCCTGGCGGGTCATCAGTGGTGAGTTCTTCGATGTCGATGAGCGGGTAGGCAAAATCAGCCCGCGCATTGAAGTCTTCAGTGATATTCAATAGAAATCCCAGCCCGGTGCCCAACAGAAAATTGTTGTCTGTGGCATCAATACTATCGCTGTCGTTCCAAACATAGGCACCATCGAGGTAGGGCGCAATTTGAAAAAAGGGCAGTCCCTCAGCATTGCGCGTGATTACGATTTGATCTTCGATGGAGAATCGGAAACCATTGTCGCCAAAGCGTTGATTTTGGTCATAGCCGCGCACGGATAATCCCCCGCCCGCAAAGAATTTTTCCGAGCCAGGTAATGAATCGGGCGACAGCTGCAGGCTGCCCTGTACGAAAAGTAGGTTATTTGGCCCGAGTCGCTGCACTCGCTGCGCTTGACCAATCCACGAAAAGAAGCCATTCGTGCTGCCATTGGTGGTAGCGGTATCATCAACGCTTTCTTCGCCCAAGCGAAACTGTGACTGCAGCGCCCAAGCGCCACTAGTGTCACGGTGTACATAGTCTTGACCAAAGCTCAAAACCTGAGTGTTGCTGGAGTCTGTGATAATGCCTGAGATTAGCGTTGAGCCTTCGCGGTAGCGATAGCCCAGAGAAAGGGCAAATTCATCTCGTGGTGTGCGAATGAGGGGCTGACGCACACTGATTTCATAAATATCGGTGGAACCCTCCGTGTCAAACGCAAAGGTGGGCTGGTTGGGATCGGTGATTTCAAATTCGTTGGGGGTGAGTCGTACCAGCAGCGTGCCGTTAGTGGGGCTGATGGGGACCCGATAGCCGAGTTCATAAACCTTAGATCCGGCTGTGGTGGTCCAGGTGGCGGAGCCGAATAGCGTGTCACCGAGCCCGGCTAAATTGCGAAACTGGAG
>CALCPB010000424.1 GCA_937897665.1 uncultured Halomicronema sp.
CGCTGGCGTTTCCAGATATTGAAATTGACGTTAAAACATTGCTGTAGCAAGAACGGGTCGAATATTCGCTACGGGGTCGCGGGTAGGAGTGACTGAGGTGGCTAATAACGGGTGATCGCGGCAACACGAGATTGTGGAGAGCATGATGATCAAGGCAATTGACGTATCGATCGTGCTAAGGGAAGGGGTGCAGCGAGATCGCCCCCAACGCTTCAGGATCATCGATCAGCCAATCCGGTGCCGCCGCTGCCAGCGCCTCACGGCTGTTAAACCCCCAGGTCACCGCCACCGCCCGAATGCCCGCAAACCGTGCCGCCTCAATATCGCGGACCTCATCCCCCACATACACCGTTGCTGCCAGGTCAAACTGGTGCCGTTCCAAACATTTCACCAGCAGCTTGCCCTTGCGAAACAGCGTGCCGCCACCATCCACACTGAGAAAGCAGTGATCGAGCCCCTGCGCGGCCAAAAAAGCCCACACTACCTCCGGCGTGTTCGACGTCACCACCGCTAAGGCACAGTCGCGCTGGTGCAGATCTTGAATGATCGCGGGCATACCCGCACAGGGGGGAATCTGTTGGCTTTGGCTGCGCAGCTCGGTCCGCAGTCGTCGCAGCAGCGCCGGAATTTTGAGCAGCGGAATGCCCGAATAGCGAATCAGTTGACGTGCGGTCAGCCCCTTGAGCGCTTCGACTTCAGCTAAGGGCGTGGGCCGATAGCCAAACTCGGGGGCTAACTCATTGGTGATGGTCACGATCGCCGCCAAACTATCGGCGATCGTGCCATCAAAATCAAACAAGAACGTCGTCAAAACAGACTTACCAAGGACGCCAATCTTCCCAATCTTCGTTGAAAATTGACGTATTGGGAAACTGGGTCGGGTTGCCGCTCAGTTCAATTTCGCGCCGTAGCTCATACATCAGCGGGTCTAGGGTCGGCATGCTCTCGACCAGCTGATAGGGCATCACCTCATTGCGCAAGGCAAAGTCGATGGTCATTGCCGCCCCGACGCCCACCGACCACTCATAGGAATGGACGCGATAGGCCGCTGCCGCGATCGTGCTCATCGCTAGCCCCTTACCCGTGACCAGCAGGTTGTCGAGCTTTTGCGGAATCAGAGCCCGCAGCGGAATCTGGGTTGGATAGGCCTGCCCGTGGGCCTGCCGCACACCCGGTCGCTCAATATTGCCAGGGGCTTCGGGCGGACTCTCTAACATGCAGGGGTGAAAGTCGATCGCATACTGGGCAATGCCAATCGAGTCAGGATAGATGCGCGATCGCCGCCGTTGGGGAATTTCCCCGGCGGGCGTTTCGTTCACCAGGGCATCAATCGCCGCCTGACCGGCTACCTCAACCCGCAGCGCCTCGTAGGTCGCCGGGTCGAGATTTTCGACATAGAACGGGTCGCTAAAGTCAATCCAGGTGAAATCGACCTCGTTGATTTCAAAGCCATCGTCGTAGCCCCACGAGGGGCGCCCGACAATGCGTCGCGCCTCACGAATGTAGGGAAACTTCGACAGGCCGTGAGCGGTACCCATCGGCGCATCGTAGCCAGTCAGCAAGCGGCTGTTGGGCGTCGGTTCCTTGAGGCTGTCATCTAGCTGCGAGTCGGTGGTGCCAATCAAAAACCAGTAATAAAAGCTGAACGCATTTTCTTCGCCGCGTCGCAGGGTTTCCTGGCGCAGGCCGCCCATCCAGCCGCCGGGGGCCAACTGTCCCTGGGCTTCAAGCTGGTCATGGGTGTAGATCAGATTATCGACTGCATTGCCCGGTCGGTAGTCGTTACCCCACGTCCAGTTTTGCATTGAGATATCGCCCGGTCGCGGTCGGGGCACGCCCGCAATGCGGGCTTCGCTGACAGGGTCAGCGTTCCAGATGCGGCGATAGGTAAACACATAGTCGTAATAGTCTTGCGCGTTGTAGTCGCGGGTTTGCTCCCAGCTAAAGTAGGGCTCGTACTGCAGGTAATAGCCCGGAATCATCTGCGGCTGCGGCGATTCGGTCTTATCAATCGCAAAGGTGAAGGTGAATCACAGGGTGCAGTAGGGGTCGTTGGTTTCCACCGGCGATGATGGGTTGAGGTGTGACTTGGGGTCGAGGCCCAGGCGGTAGGGCACATCAGCCAAGGCAATCAGCTCGCTGGTTTCGGTGGCTTCAATCACGTACCAGGGTGCGGGGCCAGCGGGCGCATCGGCGGGCGGTACAAACTGAATGATGGTTTTGGCCAGCCGGGCCGAATCTTCGTACTCGTAGGCGTCTTGAATGGTGGCCGACAGCGGCTCCGTGTTGAGCGGTGGCGTATCGGGCTGAGGGCTGTGTTGAATGCCAATCAGGCTGTCAATTTGGTCGCCCGCAGCGTTGAGGGTTAAATCCTTTGGCACCGTAAAGGGAAACCACTTCAGCTCGCCGTCGCCTTCGTCAGCGGCATCTTCCAGCATGTCAAACAAGATGGCGTGGGCATCGTAGGGCAAAAAGCAGGTGGCGCTAACCCAACAGCCACCCGGATCGAGTTCGCCATACTTTTCTTCTACCCGACGCCGCAGCTCGCGATACCCTGCGGAATAAAACAACAGTTCGCGCTGGCGGCGAGACTCGTCTAGGGCGGTCGTCCCCTGGGATGAAATTTGTCCGCCTACCCAGTCGGTCAGTTCAGTCAGGCAAACGGAATGGCCAGCTTTGAGGCTTTGATAAGCCGCAGCTGTACCCGAGAGACCACCCCCCACAATCAGCAGGTCGCATTCCACTACGAGATCGGGGTCGCGGGGCAGGGCTGCTAATGCATCGGCTTCCTGAGCCTGCACCGGACTGATGGTTAAAAAAGTGGGGGCGATGAGCGCGATCGCCACTCCAGCAGAAATTCCTGTTTGACTCAATTGGCTGAACTGAGGCATCTGACTGAACTGGGGCATCAAGGCTTCCTTCAAAACACTTTCTCAAAAAGCTTAAGAGAAATTGCCCCCAGTTGTGGTTAAATCTCGTATTTTTTATACCCCCAGCCAGCGATCGTTCCTAACGGCTAGCGGTAGCAAACTTAACACCAGGGTGAGTAACGCAAAGGCGATCGCAGCCTCGATTTAACCCAATCACTTCATGAAGCGATGTCCAATGACCAAGCTCTGTTTGCTGGCCATCAACGCCTCGCCAAGACTCGCCTTCAACATCAAAAAAAGTTAGAAAAATTCGACAATCCCCTACTGAGGTGAGCTTCAATGAATTGTATCGGGTCTGTTGAGTATTATCTTGGCAATTACGGCTCCGCTCAGGGAAGTGATCACACTTGATCACACGCCCTGCAGGGTGACCCACAGGCCAATACGTTACAACGACTCGGGCAAGGCAAAGTCCTAGGCAGGTTAAGCACGTGTTGCAGGCAATCGACAAGCGAGAGGCAAGTCATGGATAAAACCGTCATTTGTCCGAAAGATCAGCGGCTCTTAGGTGAAATCGATGCTGCCGGTAACTTTCTCGGCACTTGCCCTAGATGCAAATGTCAATATGGCGTGCGATTTGGCCAGATCTCCCAGCAATCTGCCAAGCAGGTGACGGTACAGCGACAGCCCCAAAACCAGCGTGGCTACTTCCGGGATGAGTATGAGATCAGAATTCTACAGCCCGGCGGACGGCTGTACCCGCTGGAGTTCTCGATTCCGGGACAGGATGACC
>CALCPB010000425.1 GCA_937897665.1 uncultured Halomicronema sp.
CCGAGTTGCTATCAAAAACTTCAACAGTGCCAGCTCCAGCAGCCTGTCACTTCAGCAGCGGGGGCGCTCCAGATTTTGGCTTGGGGAACCTATCACCAAACCCTCAAGCGGGTTTTAGCCGCCCTCAAATATGACCGCCACCTGTCTTTAGCCATGCCCCTAGGCCGGGCGCTGGGTCAGCAATGGCAGCGGCATCCCATCCGAACCCGTCGCCCGCCCTTGGTGGTGCCAATTCCGCTTCATGCCGAAAAAAGGCGCGATCGCGGCTTCAACCAAGCTGCCCTGATTGCCAAGGCTTTTTGTCGTCAAACCGGTCTTAGGCAACTAGAGCATGGGCTGCAGCGCCAGCGGGCCACGTCACCCCAGTTTGGGCTGGGTCCTGAGCAGCGCCAACAAAACCTCACCGATGCCTTTCGCCTGGGCACCGGCTGGCAGCGATACCCAGCCGACCAGCCAGTGCTCTTGCTAGATTATATTTACACGACTGGTGCCACGGTGCGATCTGCCGCCACCACCCTCCGACGCCATGGCCGTTCTGTCTGCGGGGTAGCGGTTTGCGCGCGGGCGTCCTTGGAAAAAACGCAAGAGTGAGTGACATCTTTAGACAATGGCCAAACATTTAGATAGTGGCTACGGGAAGACTCATTGTTGGTGCAACGCAGCTGTTTAGCAAGCATGTTGAAATTTAAATGTTGGCAACAATGGCGGCCTGATTGGGTGACACTTTTGGCGGTTATGGTGCTGCCCGTAGTCCACTATGGTTTGTCAACCTTCGTTTCATCCGTAGCGATGGCAAATGGGGCTTCGCCCATCTGGCCAACCACAGGCGTGTACCTGACCGCCGTCTTGCTGCTGGGCTTGCGAGTGTGGCCTGCGATCTTACTGAGTGAGTTAATTATCAACACCGCAATTTACTACGACAGCCTGCTCATCAGCATCCCAATCTCATTGATTGACCTATGCGATCCGCTGCTGATGGCCCTTTTAATTCAGCGGTTTATTGGCTTCACTGAGCTGTTTAGCCGAGCCCAAACGGTGATTAAATTCTTGGGCATTATCGTTACAGTCTCAACCGTAACCACAACCCTAGCGGTTACGGTGTTGTGTCTAGGCCAGGTGGCATTTTGGGGTGATTACGGAGCCGTTTGGTGGGGATGGTGGACGTCGGTCTGCGTGGGGGCCTTAATTGTCACTCCAGCCCTTATTACCTGGTATTCCCCTATTGAACAACGGGGTCGGGTGGCTCAATCATGGCCCATAGAACTCGGGATCATCTTGTTTTTAGGCGCTGTCATTGCCCAAGTGAGCTTTGGAGGGGGCTATCCCCTTGAGTATGGGCTAATTCTGCTTTTGGCTTGGGCCGCATTTCGACTGGGCCAGCGAGAGTTAACGGCGCTTATTTTTTTGTTAGCTGCGATCGCCATTTGGGGTACGGCCCTAGGGCAAGGTTCTTTTGCACGAGAGGATCTCTTTCAGTCTTTAGCACTGTTGCAATCTTTTTTGGCCGTTGCGGCCCTATCCAGCCTAGTCTTGTCAGCGGTTCTCAGTGAGAATGACCGGGCCGCTCTACGACTGCAACAGGCTCACGAGAGTTTGGCGATCGCTAACGACGATTTGGCCCAGGCTAATGCCCAATTAGAACAGCGCGTCACTGAGCGTACGGCTGAACTCGGTCAAACCCTGAAGGACCTACAGCGCACCCAGGCCCAAATGGTCCAGAGTGAGAAAATGTCGAGCCTAGGGCAATTGGTCGCGGGTGTCGCCCATGAAATCAATAATCCCGTCAGTTTTATCGGTGGCAACGTTAAATATGCCCACGACTATATCCAGTCGCTATTGGGCGTGGTCAATCTGTACCAGCAGCATTGCCCACAAGCGACCGCCATGGTCGCCGCCGAGATTGGGACGGATAATGATGAATTGGACTTTGTAAAAGAAGACCTATCCAAACTGTTGAACTCTATGACCATTGGCGTAGAGCGCATCCAGGCTATCATCACGTCTCTACGAAACTTCTCTCGAATGGATGAAGCCGCTGTCAAAGCCGTTAATCTTCAAGACGGCATTGACAGCACCCTGATGATTTTGCAGCATCGCCTCAAAGCTCAATCCAATCGTCAGGAAATCGAAGTGGTCAAAGACTTTGAAGCGGTGCCCCTAATCGAATGCTATGCGGGGCAGCTCAATCAGGTTTTTATGAACTTGCTGAGTAATGCGATTGATGCCCTTGAGTCGTCCACCTCCCTAACCTTTCAGAATTCTGGAGGAATTAAGCCCCAAATCCACATTCGTATCACCTCCATTGAGGACAACCAGGTGCAAGTTACCATCGCCGACAATGGCCCCGGTATGCCTGCTGAGGTCAGGAAACGGGTCTTCGATCCCTTTTTCACAACTAAATCGGTCGGCAAAGGGACTGGAATGGGGCTAGCCATTAGTTATCAAATTGTGGCCGAAAAGCACCATGGCAATTTAATTTGTGAGGCTGAGCCTGGCAGTGGAACACAATTTATAATTCGCCTACATCAACAACTCCCCCAAATCGCCACCTACCCCTGAGGGCCTTCTAGGGAATCATGCCCGATTCAGATGCTTTACTGCTGCGTCAAGGACGGTTGGTCACCGCTGGAGTCGTCGGTGACCCTGTAGATATTGCGATCGCAGACGGCCTCATCCAAGCGATCGCCCCTGATTTAGACATCACCGCTGAGACTGAAATCGATCTGGCCGGAAAATTGGTCAGCCCCCCCTTCGTGGAATCCCATATCCACCTAGACTCTGCCCTCACCGCTGGTCAACCCCGCTGGAACCAGAGCGGCACCCTGTTTGAAGGCATCGATATTTGGCGAGAGCGCAAGCAGTCCCTCACCATCGAGGATGTGAATACCCGAGCTTTAGAGG
>CALCPB010000426.1 GCA_937897665.1 uncultured Halomicronema sp.
CGGGAGACTCAGCAGCTCACCCGAGTCGCGATCGACTTCACCGTTGAAGGTTCAGCCCTCGCGATGGCTTTAGACATCCACTTTAACAAGGCTAAAAAAGATTCACGGGTCGCTGACAGGCAAGTTGACAAGTATTGCTTAATTTAGCGCCAGTGCTCGGCAATTTCATCCCATTTATCGCTTGTTCACAGTTTGGCTTGCCAGTGAGAAGGTGTATTCATCTGACAGCAATTTCAGCGAGTCCATTCGGTGCTTGTCTACAAACCCGAGATGAGGAGCGCTATTTACTGGACTGATCGTCATCTGCCGCAATTGAGCGGTCTCGTTCAGACAAATGAGAGTGCTTTACAACTGAGGCCCACTAATGCACAGGATAGGCGGACTGCAGATGACCTTCACGGCTCCGAACTCACCTGCCAAATGCCAACTATTGCTCGCAGTACGCTCGAATACGTCGCTACACCCGTAGTCATCGGCTTCGAGTGAACTGCGGATCGGCTTGATTTCACTTAAGGCAGGCAAACCTACTACATGCTCAACGGCGGGGAGCATCAATACTCCGCGTTTGTAGCAGGTGTAGCGATCAGGAAGCGGTGATTCGTATGAAGGATGATCGGGCCAGAGACTGCATTCAAGATCGAAACAGAGATCATTCTGCTGCAGTCTCCAAGAAAGAACAAAGCTATCAGACAGATCGACACCCGAGAATCCCCACTGTCCTTGTTGATTGTCCGCCTCTTGTCTGAGGGCGCTGTCACCTTTCATCTCTTAATTCGTAGAGTCTGAGTCTTTTGTCAGCATGCAATAATTTTGCCGCAGATGTACCGCTCACAGGTCTTAAGCCGCTCGTTTTTTATCGGTATCGCGGGGAATCTTGAGACAGAGATGGGTGCGATCACGCTTGCCAATAATCCCCGCCGACGTTCGACATTAACACAGCCCACCCGCAATTAGTGAATCCAGTGCTGACAGTTGTGGCTAACAGCGACAGGTGGCTACGATTCCACCAGTTCTGCAGTCACGAGGGCACACTAAAGACGTTCCTAGAGGATGTCTGTGGCATTATGACTTCTCAAAATCTGACCTTGGCTATTGCTGATTTATATGCGCGGACGATCGCAACGGGAAAAATCACCCACAGTCATCGGCGGGTGTTATCCGAAGCGGCCAGTTCGCTGGAATTAAAAGACCACGATCGCACCGCGATTGATCGCCTGTTACTGGCCATCAGCGGTGGTCAACTCAACGTGGTTGATGAGTAAGGCGAGGGCTAGATGCCAAGCCGTTGATACACTTCGTCCAAATTGCGGAGATGGTGTTTAGGGTCGAAGCAGGCATCCAGATCAGCGGTAGAAAGATGGGCGCTAACGCGATCACTATTGGTCACCAAGGCCCGAAAATCGCCGCCCTCAGTATTCCAAGCCTGATGGGCTAAAGACTGCACAATTTCGTAGGCGTCCTCTCGCGTGAGGCCTTTTTCACCCAAGGACAGCAGCACACGTTGGCTAAAGACCACGCACCCGTAAACGTTCATATTGCGCTGCATGTTTTCGGGATAGACCAGCAGCTTTTTGATCAGCTTGGTGCTTTCTACCAGCATGAAGTGAATCAAAATGCAGGAGTCGGGCAGAATCACGCGCTCGACCGAACTGTGGGAAATATCGCGTTCGTGCCACAGGGCCACGTTTTCGAGGGCAGCCATGGCATTGCCGCGAATGATCCGGGCACAGCCGGTCAACCGTTCGGAACGAATCGGGTTTCGCTTGTGGGGCATCGCGGAGGAGCCCTTCTGCCCCTTCGAGAAAAATTCCTCTACTTCCAGGACGTCGGTGCGCTGCAGGTTGCGAATCTCGACGGCGAACCGCTCCATTGATGCGGCGAGGAGGGCCAGCGCGTTCATAAACTCGGCGTGAATGTCGCGCGAAATCACCTGAGTCGAGGCCGTGTCAGGCCGCAGACCGAGCTTTTGGCAAGCTAAGGATTCAATCCTCGGGTCGATGTTGGCGTAGGTGCCCACTGCACCTGAGATTTTGCCGACGGCGATTTTTTCTTCTAAGTGGGTGAGGCGATCGCGGTGGCGCATCATTTCTGCCAGCCAGCCAGCCAGCTTAAATCCAAAGGTCAACGGCTCGGCATGAATGCCGTGGGAGCGCCCAATCATCACCGTGTCCCGATGTTCCTGCGCTTGGTAGCGAATCGCCTGAATCAGATGCTCAACGTGAGTTTTGATTACCTTGAGGCTTTCCACCAGCTGCACCGAGAGCGCGGTATCCAGCATGTCAGAGCTGGTCATGCCCAGATGAATATAGCGGCCCGCTTCCCCCACATACTCGTTCACGCTGGTGAGAAAAGCGATGACATCGTGGCGCACTTCGGCCTCGATTTCGGCAATGCGCTCGGGGTTGAAATCAGCTTTTGCCTTGATCTCTTCAACGGCCTCTGCCGGAATGTAGCCCAGATCTGCCTGGGCTTCGCAGACAGCAATTTCTACCTGCAGCCAAGTTTTGTACTTATAGAGGTCGTTCCAGAGTTCGCCCATCTCGGGCAGTGTGTAACGTTCAATCAAGGCGACCAGCAAAAAACAACCGATCCATTCTACATACCGATGCTTCTTCGCAGTGTTTTTTTATGATTCAGCGCGTTTACAGAGTCCGACAACCCGCTTGCCGAGTGCAGGTTCATCACTCGGTAGAAGGTGTTGGCGGGCGAAAATAGAGCACGGGCTCATCGGCCAAAACCGCCCAGTGAAATCCGGTCACAACCCACAGTGAGCCGGTCGCCAGGTACAAAACCGTCGTGACCAGCCCTAACGTGATCACCGTTCCCCAGGTGCGCCAGCGGTCTAGCCAACTTGCACGGGCCACTGCCTGCCGCGGGCGATCGCGCCAGCCGTAATAGAGAACAAATAAGCTGAGACTAACCCCGGTCCAAATCACCCGCGTCACCGGTAAGACCGCTTCTGTGGGATGGGGCAACAGCAGCACCCGAAAGCCAAGTTCCTCTAGCAGGGCGGGAAGCAGGAGACCTGCCCGCACCGAGACGAAGGAGGAATTCGCTAACGTGACGACCGGCAACTGGGAATTGAACCGACCGAGATTGAGCACGATCGCATAGCCAGCGATACCGGACAGAAACCAGCCCAAGTCACCCCAGCGCAGCCAGCGCAGCGACTCAATCAGCCGGGACAAGGCGGTCGGAATCACCTCATAGTCTCCGTACAGTTCTGTGGGCGCGAGTGGCAAGTTGGTCGGATCTTGGCCGCCGACCTGGTTAGTGCGCAGAAACCACATCTCAGCCCCGTGATCGAGCAAAATTGCCGCAATGCTGTCGTGGGCGACGCGCGGAATCACGGTGCGCCAGCTCAGTACACTGCGCAGATAGGCCACTCCCGTACTGACCCGATCGCCGCTTTCGCGATCAGCAGCCTCATCTGATCCCGTGCCAGCGACGCGATCGGCAGTCTCGTTCCAGTCGGCGCGGGCAATGCCGAGGGGCACCAACTGTTGCTGTAACTGCTGACCGAGATCAATCAGATTTTGAAACAGCTGCGTTTGCGGATCATCGGGGTGATTCGCCAGCCAATCGGCCACTTCAGGAGACGCCGCCACTTGACTTCTAATCACCTGAATCGTTTCATACAGGGCCTGACTCGAATC
The DNA here is from genome assembly GCA_937897665.1 of uncultured Halomicronema sp. Lineage (GTDB taxonomy): Bacteria > Cyanobacteriota > Cyanobacteriia > Phormidesmidales > Phormidesmidaceae > Halomicronema. The sequence goes on from CALCPB010000426.1 coordinate 3,657, forward strand.
TTGAACACAGGAGCGAGCCGGCGTGACAATGGTGGCTCCGGTACCATCACCGGTGCGGTAGCGAGCCATCATCATCAACAGCTCGCGCTGGAATTCGGCGAAGGGGGTCAGCGTGGTGTTGCCAAACTGATAGGTGTGACTCAATGCGGGAATTTTGACCAGCACATCCGAAATGGGTCGCACCCCCAGCCAGCCGCGCTGCAGGTTGCCCGTATATTCCGCCCATAGCGTGCGGCCTGACACGATGCCCTGGGGGCCGTGGGCATAAACCTGGTCATAGATGACCTGCAGCTGCAGCTCCTGAGTGAAAGGGTCACGAATGACGGAGCCGATACCGTAGGAAAAGTGACCGGTTACAGTGCCAGGCAGCGATCGCGGCTCGGCTTGCTCACCCCCAATGCCCCCAAACAGATGAATGACCAACATCTGTTCGCCTGCTTGCCAGGTGGTCAACGGCTCGGTGGCCCCGTCGGCCGCGAGCAGCACCGACTGCGTCTGGCCCTTGCGACTGGGGGTGTCGTGCCAGTTGCCAAAGTTGATATAGTTCAGCGCCGCTTGCGGGGCGTTAATCACCTCATCGGGCTGCAGCTGAAACAGGCGGCGCGGGGCGATCGCCTGCACGACAAACAAGCCCTCACGGTTCTGAGCGCCATAGAGATACCACCCCGCTGTGCCCGCCGGTGAATCAGCCAGTCCCTGCGGCGTAGATTGAAAGATGCCATTGCGATCGGCCGGCACCTGCGGGATATGCACCGTCTCGATCGCGCCATCAAAGTCTTGAGTGATCGGGTTGTAATGCCGCACGCGCAGGTAGTCGCTGGGGCAAGGCTGCTGACCCGGACAGGCTGCGGGGGCCGGGTAGTCCACCTCTGGCCCCAAAATCTTGACCAGCCCATAAAACCGTTCAGGAATTTGCATCGGCATGGCGTCGATGCGAATCACCGCATCGGCCCCCTCACCGCTGACCACCGCCGCCGGTAGCGCGACGATCATGTCGTCTTGGGGGCGTGTGCCTGCTAAAGATTGCAGCGGCCCCACCTGCGACCAGCCGTTGAGCCGGGTTGGGTGCACGTGCCCTGCATCAATACTGGCGATCGCCGCCGCATCAAACTCAATGCCCTGGGTCACCAACTCTAATGCGGGTTGAATGTTTAAATCAGGCTGCCACTGCAGCCGCAGGCGCTGACCAATCAGCTGGGGCAGCGGGCTGGTGTATA
>CALCPB010000427.1 GCA_937897665.1 uncultured Halomicronema sp.
GGCTGCCGAAGAAGCAGCCATAGGTCTAGCACTTTACCAACGACCTGAGGTGCGTTGGCATCAGACTTCGCCACCTTTAAAGTTGTGAGCGCCCACCAAGCCACCGTCCACAATCAGATCTTGACCACTGATATAGCTAGCCGCCTCGGATAGCAGAAAGGCAGCGGCAGTGGCTACCTCATCAGAGTCGCCCCAGCGCTCAAACGGCACCTGAGCCGCTGCTACATTGAACGCCTCTGGGCTCATCTCAATTTTTTGCACAATGGGTGTGCTGATGTAGCCGGGGCTGATGGAGTTGATGCGGATACGACGCGGTGCGAATTCAAGAGCCAGCGTGCGTGCCAGGCTGAGTAAAGCGGCTTTGGTTGCACTGTAGAGGTGTGCTCCGGCAACCCCACGGTGCGCGGTCCACGACGATGTCATCAGAATTGCCCCACCGTCATTCATCATAGGCGCTGCCTTTTGAATGGTGAAAAATAATCCCTTCAGGTTGATATTGATGAGCTTGTCGAAGTCTTCAACCGTCAAATCTGACAGGGGCTTGAAAATTCCAATACCGGCATTTGCAAACACATTGTCCAATCGCCCAAACTGGGCTTGAGTCGCTTCCAGTGTGTTGACAACTGAATCCAAGTCGCTGGTGTCACTCTCAGCGATCATCAACCGGTTGGCAGCATCCGCATCGGTTTGGATGAGACTAGAGCGGGCCTCTTCTAACGTTGAAAGCGTCCGCCCAGTAATGACCACATTGCCACCAGCTTGCAAGATGCGACGGGCGGTTTCCAGCCCCATACCGCTGCTGCCGCCGGTAATCACAGTGGTCTTGTTGGTGAAATCAATCATGGTTTTGTTTCTTGACGTGAGTGTTATCTCAAGTGGACAGTCTTATCGTATTAAGTTCATAAAAATAGATAAACTAGCTATATTTCACTATATTCATGACATAAAAACACTAATAAACCATGATGGCATTAGTACAGCCTCATGTTTATGGCTAATCTTTCAACCCAGCGACTCAGCACGATTGAAATTTTCTGCAAAGCAGCAGAACTCGGCAGCTTTGCTCGAACGGCAGAGGTGTTGGGGCTTAATCCTTCTGCAGTGAGTAAAGCGGTGTCGCGATTGGAGCAGCGACTAACAGTCAAGCTGTTTCACCGCACCACTCGGAGTCTACGTTTGACTGAGGAGGGCAGTCTTTATTTTGAGCGCTGCCATCAGGCGCTGGACGACATCAGTGAAGCTGAAGCTTTGATCACGCGAGGGGCTCGCCATCCTCAAGGGCGGCTGCGGGTGTCACTGCCAGGAGCCTACAGTGTGCATGTCCTGGCACCGCGTCTACCTGATTTTTTGGCGCAGTATCCTGACATTCAGGTTGAGTTGTTAGTGAGCGAGCGCTTTGTCGATTTGGTTGAAGAAAACATCGACGTGGCGATTCGTTTTGGTAACTTGCCAGATTCCAATCTGAGGATACAGCCACTCCAAGCCTACCGCCTCGTAACGGTCGCCTCACCTCACTATCTCCAGCAGCGGGGCATTCCCCAAACCATTGCCGATTTACAAGCGCACAACTGCATTCAGCTCCTCTCGGCCCGAACGGGGCAACCAATGAAGTGGCTTTATCGCACAGGCAAAGACTTTTCAGAAGCCAATGTGCAGGGCTCATCAATGGTAACGGGGGCCGATACCGCCCGAGTTCTGACTTTAGAGGGGCTGGGCATCACTCTGATCATCGAGTTTGTTGTACGGGCAGATATACAAGCTGGGCGCCTGCAACCTCTCTTGCGAGACTTTGAATCACCTGTGCGTCAAGCATTTGCACTGTATAAGCAGCGTCGGCATCAGTCACAAAAAGTGCAGCTCTTCCTGGATTTTCTGGCTCTAGGCGGCGACCCTCAGAAAACGTGAGCTGTGAGGAAGAGAAAAGGGTGATGTTCTAGGGCTGTGGCTGAGGTGGCTAGCTTACTCCGAAGGCACTAACTTCAGAAGAAGAATCCACAGATCTAGCGCACTACCATTGTTCGAAGAAGGCGAGTGATGTTGCAGAACCATGGGTGGTGTTGGTGAGGGCGATCGCGGCTCTGCTGACACTGCCGCCTCACTGGCTGCCCCCCAAGACGGGCTTTGACCCCGATAGAGAACGCCTGATTTTGACGTTTTTTGCTCCAGAATGGAGCGGTGCATTGAACCTGTTGTTTGAAGAAGTGTAAACGTCTGTAGGGGCAAATGCTCTGAAAACTCGCTAAAGACGTTACACAGACTACGAATTCCTTTCCTGAGAAGACTGGAATCTGTACACTAGCAGTGATAAGCAGTCATCCATCCCTGTCTCTTATAAAAATATGTCTGTAGTTAGCCAAGTTATTTTGAACGCCGATGATGAGCTGCGCTATCCCACCGCTGGCGAGCTTCAAAGCATTGAGGCTTACCTGTCCACAGGTGAGCAGCGCATGCAAATTGCTCAGACTCTGTCTGAGAATGAAAAAAAGATTGTTGATAAGGCCAGCCAAGAGCTTTGGCGGCGACGGCCTGACTTTATTGCCCCTGGTGGCAATGCTTTTGGCCAAAAGCAGCGGGCGCTCTGCTTGCGTGATTATGGCTGGTATTTGCGCCTAATCACCTACGGCATCATTGCGGGCGACAAAGACCCCATCGAAAGCATTGGCCTCGTAGGCGTCCGTGAAATGTACAACGCGCTCGACGTGCCGGTGCCGGGTATGGTCGAAGCCATTCGCTGCCTCAAAGAAGCGTCTTTAGGCTTGCTATCTAACGAAGAGGTTACCGAGGCTGAGCCTTACTTTGATTACATCATTCAGGCGATGTCTTAATCTGCAGTATCGCCCTTGGGCGTGACACTGTGATGCTCTCAAAAATTTGGGCATGGTTCGATTCTCTGGGTGCTAGCTGGCATTAGATGATCAGACCTTGCCCATTTTGTTGGATGGCGGCGGCTAGCGAGCTGCGATCGCGCCCAAGCAATCTGCCTGACACCAAGCTTGCTATCGGTGAATTGGGGACGCGCCGCTGCTTTTCTAAGGCTTTAGAAAGGTGCTAGCTAAAAGAGCGGCCTGGGTGCGATCGCGCAATTGCAGCTGGCTGAGAATGCTGGTCACGTGATTACGTACAGTGCGCTCAGAAATAAAGAGCGTTTGAGCAATTTCGCGATTGCTGAGACCACTGCTGATCAGCTTGAGCACCTCTTGCTCGCGAGGCGAAAGGGCGGCTAAGGCCGGCGGCATTAGCATTCCTGGTCGGGTGATGGGGCTTGGGGTAAAGGTTTTTTCAAATAGCCCTGGCCCCATGTGGGTATAGCCCTGGTGCACGGCTCGAATGGCCACCGCCAGGTCGGCAATGGGCGTTTGTTTTAGCAGGTAGCCTTTGGCCCCGTAGCGCATGGCCTGCTGCACATAATCATCATCGTCAAAGGTGGTGAGCACCAAGATTTTGATCCCCGGAAATTCTTCACAAATCTGGCGAGTGGCGGCGACCCCGTCAATTTCGGGCATGCGCACATCCATCAAAATGACGTCTGGCTGACGCGGCGTGTTGTAGAGGCTGGCGACCTGCTCGACTGCCTGTTGGCCGTTTTCGGCATCGCCGACCACGGTTAGATCAGGCTGGGCGGCTAGTAGATTAGCCAACCCCTGGCGAATAATGGTTTGATCATCGACCAGTAAAATGCGAATCATCGGTCTACTCAAGCCAGGTGAACAAGGGCAGTGGGTAAGGGCAAAATGACGCTGATGCGGCAGCCCGCGCTAGGAGCACTCCAAATTTGGCAGGTGCCCCCCAGGGCCGTCGCCCGTTCGCGCATGCCCCGCAGGCCGAAACCAGTGGTGTTTTTGCTGGGGTCAAAGCCCCTGCCATTATCGAGCACTTGCAGATGCAAGCCATGAGCTTTGGTCACTAATCTGATCTGCACCTGTTGGGCCCGGCTGTGCTTAACCGTGTTGGTTAAGGCTTCTTGCACGATGCGAAAGAGAGCGAGACAAACGTCTTCGGGGAGGGCGTCAGGGAGCTCCACCTGGTAATCCGGGACAATATCGGCGGGCTGGCAGATCTCTCTGATCAAGGTCGGAATGGCTTGGTTGAGGGGGACATCCTGCAATGGGTCTGTACGCAGGGCTGAGACTGATTTAGAGACATCTCGCAGCGCCCGGTAGGCCGACTCAGTGGCTGTCGTCAAATAGTCGCGGGCGCGGTGGGCCTGAGGTGGCAAAAAGAGTAAGGCATTTTCGAGCAAAATGGTTTGCGCCGTGAGGGAATGGCCTAGCGAATCGTGAATCTCGCGGGCAATGCGGTTGCGCTCTTGCAGGGTCGCTTGGTTTTCGACCTTGGCGGCATAGGCCCGTAGCTGGGCATGAGCGATCGCTAAATCTTGCTGGCTGCGATAAACCGACAGCAGCGCATTGACCAGCAGCAATACAAATACCAGGACTAGCCCAAAAAAGATAATCAGGTTTGTTTTAATGGCAGTCATTTGCCAGTCGGTGGGTGGGGTTCCTAGCCTTTGCACAATGAGGGGAGGCACGGGGATGTCGCCTCGGGCAAAGACCACCATGCCATGTAGAGTGAACACAATGACCACGACGGCTACCCGCCACCAACCCTGCAGCATTTGGCAGCTCCGGATCACTACCACCATGCCGAGCAGCGGTAGCAACGGCGTCATGGTGGACGATTGCCCCGTGTAGAGCGTCAATATAAGCAAGCTGCCTAACTCAATCACCGTGTAACTGAGCTTCGGTAACCACCGCTGCGGCAAGTGCAATCCCATGACGGCGAGTCCCAAAATCAGGCTGATTTCCACCCAAGCCACTCGCTGATCGCGGAAGAGTGCCATAGAAGATAGGGTGGCTAAGGCCGCCATCCCTAACAGAATCCACTCCACATAAAGAAGCTGTTTGAAGGGGGCGTGCGATCGCCGGACATCTGACTTCACGAGAGAAACTCCACAATGCAACATCCGCCAGCGACCCGCCAGCGGCCCCAGAAATGAGCACCCATCCACAGAGCTGGCACTGGGCTCAAGCCAGCTCTGTGGATGGGTGAGTCAGGCCCTTAACCTGCCCCCAGTTCTCTGCCAGGTTAGGTGAGAACTGCGAGAAAGCTCCATGACGCCGTTACGGCAATATCTGTGGGCAGTCGAGCCGTCTCTTAGGGCAGGGCGGGGCGGATCATCAGGCCGTCATCTAGGGAACTACTTTTCACTTTACTGGTGACTGACAGCCCACAGCTAGCGACGAATGTCCTATTCCCCAGCCTGCCGTTTAGGACAATTCTCCTAGTTAGAGTTGCGACATTTGCCCTACCGACTTTGGGAGATTTGCTTCAGGTGCGATCGCGGTCGTGCCCCCTAGGATTGGCCTATCCCACAGGGTTCGACTTGAGTGTTTGAGTTCACACCTCGAAACTAAGGAGTCTACGTTCTATGGGAGTTTGCGCTTTATCCTCATTTTGGAGAAATCAAATGAGCTTTAAAAAAGCTTTAATGCGAACCACATCTAAAGTGTTGCTGGTCAGCGTTGGTGTAGGGGCTCTGCTCATCGCCACCCCGCGTTTGGCCGTGAGTCAATCTGCCGGAGCCAACCGTGAGGCTATTCGATCGCTGAACCTGAGCCGATCGCAGATGCAGGAATTGCGGGGCGTGATGCAGGGTTATCAGTCTGAACTCGAAGATATTTTGACCTCTGAGCAGCAGCAACAGCTAGCCGATCTCAAGGAAGACATGCAGGATGAGTCTGCCACGGATGACCGCCCTGATCTCGTCACAGAGCTTGACCTCAGCGCCGATCAAGCCAGTCAGTTAGACAGTCTGCAGGTAGACATGACGGCAGCTGTGCAAGGCATTTTATCGGCAGAACAGTTTGAAGAGGCGCAAGATCTCGGCTTGCTGGGCTTGTAACGAGTCCTTGTCACTCACCTCAGTTTCTTGCACAGACACTCCATCCCGCTCCTCTGGATGCCCGGAAACGGTTACCCAGAGGAGTTTTCTGAAAGCTCATCCAAATTCATTCTCTCCCTTGCGGGTGCATCAACCCAGAGCGAGGCGTTGCGGCAAAACGCTGCGCGATCGCCCACGGGCCGCCTCGCCCGTATACCTTTTTCGCCTTTGATTGACGCTGCTTTTAAGCGGTGTGACATCGCAAGCTGCAGTTGGAGCAGATCACTCTAGATGGCTGAGATTACTTTCTGCTGGGCTTGTGAACTCCGACTTCCGAATTCTGCATTCCGAATTCTGCCATATGAAAACAGAGCACTCTTTGTCGCCACCCGATCAGACCGAGGAGGCGATTGACTTGGCCGAGCCCTTGCGTCCAACTCGCCGCCGTTTGCCGTCCTGGGCGATCTTGGTGGGGGTGCTCGGGCTGATCTTGATGGGACTCATTGGGTTGCGGCTATTATGGGGACCGCGTGCCACCCGCGAACAGTCATTGACGACACTAACCCAGCCGGTAGAGACCTCACCCCTCACGGGGCGGGTGGAGGGTACTGGCAGCGTGGTGGCGCAAGATACCGTGAACCTCAGTCCTAAAATCGCGGGTCGCCTAGAAAGTTTATATGGCGAGCAGGGTGACCCAGTGC
>CALCPB010000428.1 GCA_937897665.1 uncultured Halomicronema sp.
TTAATGCCACAGTTGCAGCAGGAGTTGGCAGTGACTCAAATCAAGCCTCAAAGCTTGGCGCTAGAGCTGACTGAAAGTCTGCTGGTGGAAAATATTGAAACGACGAGCCACATGCTGCATCAGCTGCAGGCGCTGGGGGTGACCATTAGTATTGACGACTTTGGCACCGGCTATTCTTCGTTGAGCTATCTGCATCAGCTGCCGGTAAACGCGCTTAAAATCGATCGCTCTTTTGTCAGTCCGTCACAGCCCAATTTGAGAAACCAAACGATCGCGGAGTCGATTGTCGGCCTCAGCAACTTGCTGGGTTTCAACGCGATCGCCGAGGGCATTGAAACCCAGCAACAGCTGGCTTGGCTGCGATCGCTGCAGTGTGAATATGGTCAGGGATTTCTGTTTGCCCCTCCAGTTCCTGCGGCTCAAGCGGAGCAACTGCTGCGCGATAACCGCCCCTTTGATGTGTAAGGCGGTGAACTGGTGGCTGGGTGTGTGATGTCTCGCCCAACTTAACTTGACCTCGCGCCGAGCTTGATTGCCGTATTGGGGGCATGAGCCGCCTCAAAAGAGACGGCGGAAGCTCAGCGCCTATGGCAGAATTAATGGGTTAAATTGCAGCGGGTAGTGGCGATCGCCCCGTGCAGCCTGATGAGAGTTAGGCGGCGATCGCAGTCAGGCTTTGGAACTGAGGGAATATGGCTAAATTCGTCTTTGTCACCGGTGGCGTTGTTTCGAGTATTGGAAAGGGGATTGCCGCTGCCAGTTTGGGGCGGTTGCTCAAGTCACGCAATTACTCGGTCTCGATTCTTAAGTTAGATCCCTACATCAATGTTGATCCGGGCACCATGAGTCCGTTTCAACACGGCGAAGTGTTTGTCACTGAAGACGGGGCCGAAACAGATTTAGATTTAGGCCACTACGAGCGGTTTACAGACACGGCCATGTCGCGGCTCAACAGTGTCACCACCGGCTCCATCTACCAGGCCGTGATCAATAAAGAGCGCCGGGGCGACTACGAAGGCGGCACCGTGCAGGTGATTCCCCACGTGACGAATGAAATCAAAGAGCGCATTCACCGCGTTGCTCGTGACACCAACCCCGACGTGGTGATTACGGAAATTGGGGGCACGGTGGGTGATATCGAATCCTTGCCCTTTTTAGAGGCCATTCGCCAGTTCCGTAAAGATGTGGGTCGGCACGACGTCATTTATATGCACGTGACGCTGGTGCCCTACATTGCCTCGGCGGGGGAAGTTAAAACGAAACCCACTCAACACTCGGTCAAAGAATTGCGCTCCATTGGCATTCAGCCGGATATTTTGGTGTGCCGCTCTGAAAAGCCCCTGCCTCTCTATATCAAAGAAAAGATTTCGGAATTTTGTGACGTTCCCGCCAACTGTGTGATCACCACCCATGATGTCAGCAGCATTTATGAAGTGCCGCTGATTGTTGAGCGTGAGGGTTTGGCAAATCAGGTGCTGGATATTTTTGATCTGGAACAGCGTCAGCCCGATCTCACCCACTGGACAGCCATTGTAGAGGGGATGCAAAATACCCATCGCGATGTCGAAATTGCGATCGTGGGCAAGTATGTCAGCCTCAATGATGCCTACAAATCGGTGGTTGAGGCACTGCAGCACGCGGCGATCGCGACCCAGGCGACGCTCAAAATTCGCTGGGTCAACTCGGAAGACCTCGAAGATGCTCCGGTTGAAACGTATCTGCAGGGTATTGATGGCATCGTTGTACCGGGCGGCTTTGGCACCCGGGGAGTCGATGGCAAGGTGCGGGCGATTCAATATGTGCGGCAAAACAACATTCCCTTTTTGGGGCTGTGCCTCGGTATGCAGTGCGCCGTGGTGGAATGGGCGCGCAACATTGTGCACCTTGAAGGGCCCAACAGTTCTGAAATCGATCCCGAGACGCCCAATCCCGTGATTAGTCTGTTGCCCGAACAGCAGGATGTTGTGGATCTGGGCGGCACCATGCGGTTAGGCCTATACCCCTGTCGCATTAAGCCCGAGACCCTCGCCAGCCAGCTCTATCAGGACGAAGTAATTTACGAACGTCACCGCCATCGCTACGAGTTCAACAATGCCTTCCGCAACTTGTTTATCGACTCAGAATACGTGATCAGTGGCACGTCGCCAGATGGTCGCTTGGTGGAAATGGTTGAGTATCCCCACCATCCGTTCTTCATTGCCTGTCAGTTTCATCCCGAGTTTCAGTCGCGTCCCAATGCGCCCCATCCACTCTTTTTAGGTCTGATGCAAGCCGCCTGTGGCGAGCCCGCGCCTGTATCTGCTGAGGCCTTACCCGTAATGGCGATGGATAGCGTCAATTAGAACGCTATGTTCAAATCACAGGCCAGAGATGAAATCGCTTGCTGAGAGTTGAGGACTGGCCAGCCCCGGTGTTCAATCTGCTTGGCACAGGCTGTTCTGCTGCTCTGTTTATATCCCCAGTTGCTAACGGTTGAAATATGCGTCCTGCTCTCTCACTAGACATGGTGGCGGCGGCGCGATCGCAGATCGCTCCCCATGTTCGCCGTACTCCTTTGATGCCGGCGATCGCATTGCAGCAGCCCATCTCCGGTTGTGACAATCTTTGGCTGAAGCTTGATTGCCTGCAGGTGACCGGCTCCTTTAAAGCGCGGGGTGCTGTCAACAAACTCCTATCGATCCCACCGGACTCGTTGCGGCAAGGGGTGATTACGGCCTCTGGGGGCAATCATGGTCTGGCTGTTGCCTACGCCGCGTGGATGGCGAAAGTCCCGGCCACCATTTATCTGCCCCATAACACACCACCTGTCAAAGCTGAAAAATTGCAGCAGTGGGGGGCCACTGTCATTCGCGAAGGTGCGGTTTGGGACGAGGCTAACTGGGCCGCCCTGATTCATGCTGAGCAAGCCCAAATGCCCTATTTGCATCCGTTTGCCGATCCGTGGGTGATGGCCGGTCAAGGGACAATCTTGCTAGAAGTTTTGGAAGATTTGCCCACCGTGGATACATTGCTCGTGGCGATTGGGGGCGGTGGCCTGATTAGCGGCATCAGCTTGGCGGCTAAAGCGCTCCGACCCGAGATCAAAATCATTGGGGTAGAGGCGACCGGTGCCCCAACCCTGCAGGCCAGCTTGGCAGCAGGCAAAATTGTGGAACTGCCGACTGTCAACCCAAAAGCTACCACCCTGGCACCCCGCCAAACGGCATCGGTCAACTTCGACATCATTCGCCGCTGCGTTGATGACATTGTGCTGGTGACCGATGAGCAAATGCAGGCTGCAGCTCGCTGGCTCTGGTTTGAGATGGGGGTAGCAGCGGAACTGAGCGGGGCAGCGACGATCGCGGCGCTGCAGTCAGGAGCCTATCAACCGCCATCAGGCGCCCAGGTTTGTGCGCTGATCTGCGGGGCCGGTACTGACGGCATCGCGTAGATGTTGCCAGGGTTTCGTCGTCAAATCTGACGGGCGATCGCTGTGAAGATCACGCCCGTCAGATGGAGCAGTCCCTCAGCCATTCCTCTAAAAACTACTCTAGAATCACCGTTTATCTAGCGTGTGGCCCTTATTTTGTCTGTTTAGAAGAATGGCGATCGCTTCACCGGTCATAGCTCTGAAAAATTAAGGTGGGTTTTTTTCTCCGCTGCCTTACCCTGATCTTTCGCAAGCAGAATGCAAATCTGTTTTCCCTTTGTTCCTCAGCTCCCCTGCGTTGCCAAGATGGCCGGGAGCCGATCACTGAGCTCGTGCGCTCTCTACCCCCAACTCTCGACGTTCTACTGCCGTTTGCGCCCTAACTCTAAACTAGGATAAGGAATATGTATTTTGGAGTCTGCCATGGCTGCAGCTGACCAGACGCCGATTCGGCAAAGCCAACTGCACAATCGGTTAGTGATTGATATCGAAACGACCGAAGAACTGGGGTCTCTCGCTCAATTTTTGGTAGATGTCAAAAATCATCAGCTCGAAGGCTTTCTGTGCAAAAAAGGTTTGCTTGGGTTAGAGACCACGCCAGTCATGTGGGTGCAGGTTGAATCCATC
>CALCPB010000429.1 GCA_937897665.1 uncultured Halomicronema sp.
CATCTAAGCACGCTTCCTTACTTTCTTCCTGGTGAACCTTAGTAGTTCAAGTTGAGCCAAACGTTAGCCTTGGCTCATCCACCCGACGCCTGACTGAGTTTAGCCCTAGGAAAAACGCTTTAAGCTTGACCCAATTCTGGGTCTTTAGGGCACCGCGATCGCGGCCAGCGATGCCCCTCACCCGTTAATTAATCGCGATAATCGCCTCGAAAAGTTTAACTAATCAGAGCTAAATAGCACTTTCGTAAAGTGCGACCGGCGCAACAAATCCAAAAACATCTTTAAGGCTGTTCTTTTTTTCGAATTCTCGCTGTAAGTTGGCAAGTGTTTACAAAAGTTCGTGAAAATATTTTGCGATTGAAAACAATTCGTGTCGTAGTTCTTTGGCCTTGCGCACGATTAGCGCTGACAGTTTTTCCTTTCCGATAATGCTGGCTGGATGGCTTAGTCAGTTGGGAGCTGTTGATCGGCCCGGCGTAAATCGAGGGGCCGATCAACAGTGTGAAGGACGTTTCATTGGCAGCACTGTCCCCTGATTCAATTTGTTCACAATATCTTCTGAATTTGTTGATGTGCCCTGTGAGTTTGCAGAGTATTTTTGACCCGATGCTAACTTTGGATTTTCCAGATTTGCTCGATCGTTATGGTTTGGGCGAACGCCAATTTCAGCAGGTTTTTCTAAAGTTTGCTGACGGCTTCGAATGTGATCTGCGCGAGGTCGATTTGACTGACGCCGTGATTGATAAAGCGTATTTACCTTACAGTAATTTAAGTCAGGCGAAGCTGTGTGGCATCGTGATCAAAGCTGGCAACTTGGGTGACGCCAAGTTGCTGTCAGCCGATTTATCTCAGGCACGTCTCAATACGGTCAATCTGTCTCGGGCTGATCTGCGCTATGCCTGCTTGGCTAAAGCTGATTTGCGTGGCTGTAATTTGAGCCGAGCAGATTTACAGGGGGCCAATCTGCAGGGGGCTGACCTCACAGGAGCTGATTTGACCGGCGCTAATTTATCTCAAGCAAAACTGAAGCAGGCTTGCTTCAATGGAGCCACCCTCTTTCGGGCAGCGGCGGTCAACCTAACCTTGGCGGCCTGCGATCGCACCACGATTTTGCCGAATGGCCATTACTATCAGTGAGTCACGTGGTTCGTGACTCTGCCTCAACGCTCTCCCTTGCGCTACACGGCACTGCCCCAGCCGCCGTCCGACACGACGGCTATCTTGTCGCAGTGAGCAGACTCTCGATGCCATCCTGGCCACACTAGTGTGCCCCAAGGCAGTGGTCCAGAATTGGTCGGCTTTTTTAGCGGAATCAGGATTGTGGCTCTGGCTGCTTGAGTCGAAGGAAAACACTACTGGGCAAAGCTTCAAGGTATGCTATGCGTATTCTTGACGGGGCTTTAGCTATGCTTAGGGCTGAGCGCCATTTCTTCTATCGAGTGTGATCGCAAGACCGATGCGGCATCGTTTCTTTCCCCTTTCAACGCGTAGATGGCAGAGTAGCTGGCTGGTGTTGCTTTGCCTATTAAGCAGCGGAACTGGGCTTGCCGCTCCCACCTTCACAGCAACGCGCCCAGTCTTAGCCCAATCGCTTACTGTTCAAGACCAAGAAGATCTCGAACGGCTGCAACAAGAGGCCAATCTGGCCTTTACCCGCGCGACCACCCTCGTCTCGATTTTGCTGGCAGCCCTAGCGCTTCTGATCGTGCTCGGGGTCGTCATGCTGTGGTTTTTACGGCGTTCCGTCGTACAGGAAGTCGCCACCGTGGTACGGGGGCAGCTTAATCAAATGACTGACCTGGAACACAAGATCCGTACGGCCAGCCGAGAGCTGAACAGCGTGCTGAAAGATGCCGAAGCGATCGCTGATGACATTGAGCAGGAAGCCGAAGGCTTTAAAGACACGCTGGCCGAAAAGCGGCGCGCCTTAACCCAGGCCATTGAAGACATCAACAGCTCTAAGGTGCGCACGCTGAAAGACTGGGAAGATCAGGTGGCTACCCTGCAGCAGACGCTCAACGAGCTAGATACGAACGTGACCGAACAGGCCGCCGCCGTCAAAACGCAAATGCAGGAGCGCGCCGCTGGGTTTGAAGCCGACGCCACGACTCAAACGGCTGAGGTCTTGGCCTCTGTGCAAAGCACGACTCAATCCTTTCAGCAGGAGCTAGCTGCGCTCACCGATCAGGTCAATGACCACAAACAGCAAACCCTGGGGGGGCTTGATACCTCCGCGACCGAGTTTGCCGACCGTCTGCAAAATCTGACCGCCGCGGTCGAAGCCACCCGTGATCGTGCCCTGGCCGATCTCGAACAACTGCAGGAGGGGTTTGCCCCCTACTTTGAATCGCTGCGGGACAATTTAGAGTCGCAGCTGGAACAATACCAGCAGCGCGTCATGGATGCCATGAGCAACCGTCAGCAGGCGGTCGATCAGCAGTTGGATGAGGTGCAGGCCAGCGCCTTAGGGCATCGCGATCTCGCCCTGCAAACGATGGAGCGATCGACGCAGGATTTTGCTGAACAATTTCGCCAAGTTAAGGATGAAGTGCTGGCTCAACGCGCCAGTGTATTAGCCGATTTAAGACGCTCTTTAGACGACTTTTTGGGCCAGTTCAGTGGTTATCAAGGCGAAATTGATGCGGGTAAAGCCCAAACCCTGGCCGATATGCAACAGTCAGCCAATGACTTTGTCGCTCAGTTTGCCGCACTGCAGAGTGCCGTCGATGAGCAGCAAGGGGATACGCTCAATCAGCTGGAAGCCAGTGCGGGGAGCTTTCAGCAGCAGTTAGCGCAAATGCTCGACGATTTGGAGCCGCGCAAAACCGTCACGTGGGAAGACGTGCAGCGCAGTGCCAGCGAGTTTACCGACACGATACAGCAACTGCAGGGGGAGAGCCGCGATCGCGCAACGGCCACCCTGGATGCCCTCAATCGTTTGGAAACGGAACTTAGCCGTCAGCTCGGTGAGGTGCGCGATGTCGTCTTTGACCGCCGTGATCGCATGTTGGGCAAGCTCGATGAATTTGATCAGCGCCTGACCGAGCATGTGAGCTCGTTGGAACAGGCCAGCGCGGAACGGCAACAGCAAGCTCAACAGCGCTTAGAAACGGTGGAAACCGAGTTTGCTGATCAGCTCACAGAACTCCAAAAAGACATTGCCTCTGGTCGCACTGACGTCATTGCCGATCTCGAGGCGGTCAAACGCACGGTGCAAGAGCGACTAATCACCCTACAGGCCGAGGCCCAGGGCGAAAAAGAAGCGATCATGCGACGGTTGGGTGAGGTCGTCCCTGAGTACGTCGCCAATACCTTTATGGCCAATACACAGCAGCAGCTCGAAAACGTCACCGGTCTGTTAGAGCGTCTGCAGAGCAACCGACCCACTCTCTTTATGTCTGCCGAGGAACGTATCACCGCCGCTGATCAGCTCCTGGCGGATGGCAACTACGCAGCCGCATTAGAGCAATACACCGAAGCGCTAGAGATTCAGCCTGACAATGTCGAGGTTTGGCTCAAACAAGCCCAGACATTAGTCGAACTGGAGCGACTGGCAGACGCGATCGCTGCCTTTGACACCGCCCTTGAAATCGCCCCCGATAATGTCACCGCTCACTTCCAGCGAGGGCTAGCCCTGCGCACACTCAAGCGCTATGAGGAGGCCTTGGAAGCCTTCGATCGCGTTTTGATGTTAGACGCTGAAGATTCTAAGGCCTGGGTCAACCGGGGGATGGTGTTGGGCCGACTGCGCCGCCGCGAAGAGGCGATCGCGGCCTTTGATAAAGCTCTGGCCATCCAACCGGACTACCAAGAAGCGTGGGTCAATCGGGGAGTTTCCTTCGGTGTTTTGCAGCAGCACAGCGAAGCGTTTCAGTCGTTTGATAAAGCGATCGAGATTCAGGCCAACGATGCGGTAGCTTGGCTCAATCGAGGCTTGGCTGCCTTGGAGCTGGAGC
Source organism: uncultured Halomicronema sp. (assembly GCA_937897665.1). Classification (GTDB taxonomy): domain Bacteria; phylum Cyanobacteriota; class Cyanobacteriia; order Phormidesmidales; family Phormidesmidaceae; genus Halomicronema. The sequence goes on from CALCPB010000429.1 coordinate 3,957, forward strand.
GATTTGAGGAAGCGCTGTCATCCTTTGATAAGGCCACTCGCTTTAACCCCAAGTCCACAAAAGCATGGGATAACCAGGGGCTTGCCCTAATGAAACTAGGCCGCGATGAGGAAGCCTTGACCAGCTTCAACAAAGCCTTAGAGATTGACCCTGATTATGCCAAAGCGCTTTATCACAAAGCTCTTTGCTACAGCCTGCAGCGAGAATATGACATTGCCCTCGAAAATCTTCAGCTAGCTGTCAGACTCGATCCCAATCTGCGTGCTGATGCCCAAGGCGAATCGGCCTTTAACGATTTGCGCAATGACGATTGGTTCCGCGAACTAGTGGGGCTGTAGGGTCAGCAGTCAAGATTGATGCA
>CALCPB010000430.1 GCA_937897665.1 uncultured Halomicronema sp.
GCGGCGGCGTTTGATGCGAATGATTTAGCCGATTTGAGTGCGCTATGCCTCCATTTTTCCACGCGGTTTGCCACCCTGCGCTCTCAGCAAAGTTCGTTTGGGTCGGAGTGCGATCGCTTCACACCTCGCGAAGCCCAAATTGCTAATTTAGTTGCCCAGGGATTAACCAATAGGGAAATTGGCGAAGGCTTGTGGATTACCGAAAATTCAGTCAAAAAAGCTTTGAAACGCATGTTTCGCAAGCTGCAAGTTTCATCACGCGCGGAGATGGTAGCGCGACTTTCGATGGAGACAGCGAACATTCCTGCAAGCAAGAAAGGTGATTCATCTTGGTTAATCATCGGGAGGCTTAATCCTGGATCCTAGCCAAGCACCTAGCACCAATAGTTGTGCCCTACCCATGAACCCGCGAGATAGCTTAGTGAAAGTCTTTTTTCCAAGTAATCTACTCAACCTCAAGGCGGTGCAGCGCTGGATTGCTTGAAGGTCAGTAGCAAGGTTTTCGGAGCCTACTGAATCAAAAGCCTCAAAGCGAAGGCCCCCTATTCGAGTTAGCTCAACCCGTTCTCTACGGCATAGATTGCGGCCTGGGTGCGATCGCGCAGATCTAGCCGCATCAAAATATTAGAAACATGATTTTTGACCGTGCCCTCACTCACATAGAGGGCTTGGGCAATGCCTTTATTCGTAGTTCCTTTGGCGAGCAGTTTTAAAACCTCCAGTTCTCTCGCGGTCAGCGGTGTCTCGATTGGCGGTTTGGCAACAAGCTCTGGTTTATGTTTGAGGGCTCCGATGAGTTTACCAGCGACCTCAGGTGCTAGTTGATATACCCCGGCGTGGGCCAGTTTAATGGCTTGAACCAAGTCTTGCGGCGGAATGTCCTTCATCAAGTAGCCACAGGCACCGGCCAGGAGAGACTGCACGATAAACTCTTCATCATCAAAGGTAGTGAGCATAATGATTTGGCAAGTGGGTAGGGCTTGCCTGATCTGGGCGGTTGCCTCCACGCCATTCATTGCCGGCATCCGCACGTCCATGAGAATGATGTGCGGTTTGAGGTCGAGGGCTTGGGCGATCGCCTCTTGACCATTACCGGCGATACCCACGACTTCAACCGTCGCTTCCAGTTCTAGTAAAGAGGCAATGCCTTCTCGAATCAGGTACTGGTCATCGACCAGCAAAATGCGGATTTTTGCCGTCATGGAATTGATTCCGTATTCAAGCTAGCCAGCATATTAGTCTGAGAATGGGATTGAGGAATCTTGATCGTAAGCGTTGTCGCTTGGGGCTGACTGCTGATGTCAAGGGTGCCCCCCACCAAAGTGAGCCGTTCCTGCAAGCCAATTAATCCATGGGTGGTCTGTTCATTGCTGCTGGCTTTCCAAGCGGCGACATCAAATCCTAAACCATTGTCTGTCAGGTCTAGGGTGGCGACTTGAGCACCGAAATTGAGCGCGATCGCGACGTGGCTGGCCTGGGCATGCTTATGCACATTGGTCAGCCCTTCTTGAATTACCCGGTACAGGGTCATCAGCTTGAGTCGACTGTAGTGCGAACTGTCTCCTGTTTGAGTCAGTTTCAACTCCAGTTCACCATGACGCAGGCGGCGGAGTAAGTCATCAAGAGCCTCTTGAAATAAGAAGGGTTCACTGTCTTGACGCAGACTGCCGACCGACTCCCGCACATCTTTTAAGGCCGCTTGGACAGTGCGTTGCGCATGATCTACCGCTTCATAGGCACGGTTTGGGTCGCGGTCTCGGTAGGCATTAGCTTTTGCTAGCTGAATATTAATCGCGGCCAGATGATGGCCCAGACTATCGTGAATGTCACGTGCTAAACGGTTCCGTTCTTCGGTGGCGGCTAAATCAGCCACCCGCGCAGCATAGTGCTGCAGTTGGGTGTGGGAGGCTTCGAGTGAGGTCAATAAACCCGCCAACTTTTGCTGAGCTTGAGTCGCTTGGGACATGGCGCGGGCTAATAGCAGCGTAAAAAATAGGGCGATGAGTGAGCCCATGCTTTCATCAATCAGTCGGCTCAACGGCGGCGGCCTTCTCGGCGGTCTACCATCCACTACTGGGGGCGGCAAGAGCGACCCGCCCAGGTCACTAAAGTCAGAGGATTTGAGTCCTAAAAGGGTGGCGACTGCCAGAATAGCGACGAAATAGCTCAAGCGTTTATCAACGGCTAAGTGGCTATACAAAAGAATGGGTAAAAACAGGATCTGTGAGTAGGTCAGATCAGTGACTAAACAAGCGCCGACAAACAAAAATATGCGAATAAAAAGGGGGATTAGCTGACCGTGCTTAGCCTGATTGGCCGGGGCAAAATCAGCTTTTCCCACGGCCTGTAGTTCGAGCCCGATGAGCGCCAGCACCATCGCCACAAAAACCAAATTCCGATTCTGCTCGTGCGCGCGCACCAGCGATCTCTGCCCAATGCCGCCATAGATCATATCGACGATACCGGCCAACAGCACGTCGGTGTAAACCGCTAGAGCAATCAAGCGGTAACGCTGATATAGCAGGTTCAGTGCCTGAGCCATTGAGGAAAACCTGGGTGTGAGGTTAACCCTATCAAAAAGAACAGCAGAATCTCAGATCTAGGCTGAGGTTTAGCCAGATGACCCATGACCTTTGGCCATCTCGATTTAACTATTTGGCACATGCTAAGCCCCGGCCGCTGATTTTATTCTCAAACCACAGATAGCTCAGGCGATTTGTCCGATGAGAAATCATTTTTCTGCCATTCACTTATCGAAGCTTGAAGGTTTCTTAGGACTGCTGATTTTACTCCCGCTTGCGGCCGATATGTATGCATTCTCCCGCCGTGAGGGAGTGGGCATCGTCGTTGAGGTCGAAGATTTCAGCACGAGCAGGGTTAGCGATGGTGAGGTGATTGATATTACGGGGATAACCCTGACGAGCCGGAGCAGCAACTGCGCCGATTATGTCGCGACCTATAGCGCCGCAGCGCTAGAGATCCCAAGCAACAGTGTTTTCATCGGTTCACGGACGATCAGCGTTGAGAGTGACCGCGGTGGGGGTAGATGAGATTTGTGGTAAAGCTTGTCCCTCATTGAAAGAGTCGTTTCATGGATATGAATGCTATGAACTTGCGATCGCCCCAAAAAACATCAGAGACGGTTTCCCCATCACCGGTAGCACTTGCTTTCAAGCAGCGTCAGAAACATCAACTCGCACAAGGTGTCGCGGGCCTCTGCCTTTGCGGTCTCCTGGCTGGTGGTGGCTATCTGCTCTATCGGCAGTTTGTGCTGTTGCCCCAGCAGCAGGAACAAGCCCAAACACAGACAGTTGAGGTTGAAACCGCCACCCTACCCATTACGGTTGCCGCTAATGGCACGATTGAAGCGGAGCAACTGACAAATGTCAGCCCCAAAACGTCAGAGCGTTTAGAGGCAGTCACCGTCGCTGAGGGCGACGTGGTCGAAACAGGCCAAGTTTTGGCCTACATGGACGATGCTGATTTACAGGGACAGCTGATTCAGGCCCAGGGTCAACTCGCCTCCGCCCGCGCCAATCTGGCCATGCTCGTAGCGGGCAACCGCCCCCAAGAGATTGCCCAAGCCGAGGCTAACCTGGCTGACGCCGAAGCCAGCTTAAGTCAGGCTGAGGAAAACTTCCGTCGCTATGAAGCCCTGTACGCTCAGGGGGCCGTCTCAGCGGAAGAAACGACGGGCTATCGCACCGCCCGCGACACAGCTCAGGCCCAGGTGAAAAGCGCGCAGCAGGCGCTCAATCTCAGTCAAGCCGGTAGCCGTCAGGAAGAAATTGACCAGGCTGAAGCCTTAGTGATGGAGGCAGAAGGAGCATTAACTACGATCGCCACTCAGATTGATGATTCGGTGATTCGGGCTCCTTTTAGCGGCATTGTGACGGCCCGCTATGCTGACCCCGGTGATTTTGTTTCGCCTTCTACGGCTGCGAGTGAGACCGATTCGTCTTCGTCTTCCTCAATTCTCTCATTGGCGTCTAACTATCAGGTGGTGGCTAACGTGGCCGAAACTGATATCGCTCAGATCCAGGTCGGTCAGACGGTCAGTATCACCGCCGATGCCTACCCCGATCGCCAGTTTGCAGGCACCGTGGCCCAGGTGGCTGAACAGGCCACCGTCAGCTCCAACGTGACTAGCTTTGAGGTGCGAGTCAATCTTGCGGAAGAGGTGCAGTCACAGCTGCGACCGGGGATGAATGTCGATGTCGAATTTCAAGCGGGTGAGCTGACCAATGTGCTGGTCGTGCCGACTGTCGCCATTGTGCGGGAGGAGCAAGGCGAAGGGGTTTTGATCCTGGGCAGCGATGGCATCCCGCAATTTCGCCCCATTGAGACGGGGTTAACGGTGGACGATCGCACCGAGGTCATCACCGGACTTGAGGGCAATGAACAGGTGGTGTTGAGTGCGGCTCAAGGGTTGCCCGAGAACCGCCGGAATGTCGGTGAGGGGCGCCCGTCGGGTATCGGCGGTGGTCCGGATGGAGGCAGTCCCAATGGTGGTTAAGGTACATCCACAGCAGGACCCCTCAGTCATGAAGACT
>CALCPB010000431.1 GCA_937897665.1 uncultured Halomicronema sp.
GTAAAAACCTAACGAACTTTAGCGCCGCGATAGGTTAGACCATCGATATGTTGCTGAGGAACATTAGTCGCCACTCGGCGGGTAACCGTAGCACCCCGATATTGACCAATCACTTCCTCAACCAATTGCACTTCGTTGCTGTGAGCGTCGTACTCAGCACCGCGATAACGTAACATCATGATTTTCGCCTCAATTGTTGATTGCGTAGTTAAGAGAGGCGCGTTCCTTCAGAGCTGTGCTCTTACTTCCGTCCTGTCCAGATGCGCTGGTCGGATGAACGATTTGCTTTCTGTATATGAATATACTGTTTTGCTATTAACTTGTCAACAAAACAGGGCTTTTTGTCAGGTCTTTCTGACATAGGCCGAGTTGACGCCTTTTTCGTTTAGCAGCCACACGGTCGAGACCAGCATTAAGCTCAAAACCCCACCGACAAATTTGCCAGTGGGGTTCTATCCAAATCTGGATGCTCTTGCAACTGCACATTGACTAAATCGATAAGCCCAGTTTGACCCCCAGGGCCGCGTGAACGATCAGTACCGCCATGGCGATACTGCCGATGTAGGCATGAGCCGTCCGTAAGACCGGTTTGCCACCGCCAAACTTAGTGGTCGAAATGGCGCCATTGAGTCCCAAAATGGCGATCGCACTGGAGCCCGTCCAAAAGTGAGGGCTTTCGAGAATCGGCTGGTTTTGCATCACGAGCGAGAGGATGCCGCCGGTATAGCCCAGAGCGATAAACAAAAACATCATCGGTGCCAGCTTTTTATGATCGCCCAGCGCCTTGCTCGAAACTTCTGCTGCCTCAGCTGTGCGCCCCCGCCAACCCGCCCAAGCCACATAAAGGCCCAATACAAAAATCACAATGCCCATCATCAGGGGATGCCCCCAATGCACAATCGGTGCTGGCAGATTGAATCCAGCAAACCAGTCGGCGATGGGTTTGAGCCAAGCAGTCAATTGAGCAGCCACGATGAAGCCTCCTTACAACAACGGTCAATCCTTTCCCGTTTTAAGGTGCCACATCCGTGGGGATTACGCAGCATCTTCTTGCGCTGCCTTGAGGAGCGGAAACCCTAAGGCTTCTCGCTGATCGTAATAAAGCTGAGCCACCTTGCGAGCCAGGCCTCGCACCTGACGGATGTAGCGCGTTCTCTCGGTCACCGAAATCACGCCCCGCGCATCGAGCAGGTTAAAGGTGTGCGAGCATTTCAGCACATAGTCGTAGCTGGGCAACACTAGGCCCTTGCTCATCAGCTGTTCTGCTTCTTTTTGATACAGGGTGAATAGAGTAAACAGAAACTCTGGGTCAGATTCATCAAAGTTGTATTGGGAATGTTCGATTTCACCCTGCATGTGCACATCGCCATAGGTCAGCGTGTCATTCCACTGAATTTTGGCGATCGCATCCACCTCTTGCAAATACATGGTGAGGCGCTCTAACCCATAGGTCAACTCAATTGAAACGGGCCGACAATCGAGCCCGCCACATTGCTGAAAGTAGGTGAACTGCGTGATTTCCATACCGTCGAGCCAGACTTCCCAGCCCACGCCCCAAGCACCAACAGCGGCATCTTCCCAGTTGTCTTCAACAAAGCGAATGTCGTGGTCTTCAGGTTTGATGCCGAGGGCGCGCAACGAGTCTAAATACAGATCTTGAATGTTGCTCGGCGAGGGTTTGATCAGCACCTGATATTGGTAGTAGTGCTGGTAGCGGTTGGGGTTTTCGCCATAGCGACCATCGGCCGGACGACGACAGGGTTCGGCATAGGCCACCGCCCAGGGTTCGGGACCAATCGCTCGCAAAAACGTATGCGGACTCTTCGTTCCAGCCCCTTTCTCCGTATCGTAGGGCTGCACAATCAAGCAGCCTTGCTGGCTCCAAAAGTCATGTAAGGTCGTGATCACCGATTGAAAATACACGCCGCGTCCCCTTTCTTGCTTGCCGGATGGTGCTGTTCAACATTATTGACTCTACGACAAAAAAGTCCGCCCGCTCACAGCGGTAAGTTGCGGCCAGGGTCGCCTAAGAGATAAGGGCGTTGGCCCATGATGACCTTGGGCTCAAAGGTATTGGGTGGCGGGGCCGCGCCCCAGTGCTGTTGCAGAGAGAGTAACAGAGCATCCTGCTGGGCTCTGAGCAGTTCTAAATCACCGCCCCAGTTTTGAATCGAAAACCACACCGGGCCGCGATCGCGGGTGGGAAAGTAGCCGGCCAGAGAACTTACCGTGTTCAACGTGCCGGTTTTGAGCGCGGCTTGGTCGGGCAGTTCTCGATAAATCAGCGTGCCTTCGTCTTGACCGAAAACCGGCATCACATCAGAGATCGAGAGCCCGTGGGGCCGCAACTGTCGCTGAATGCCGAGCAAAATCGCTACAACCGCTCGCGGCGATAGACGGTTCTCAACGCCGAGCCCCGACCCGTTGATCAGCCGAATTTCAGTTATCGGGACGCCGGTTGTTTCAGCGGCAGTTGCAGCAACGGTGGCGGCCCCTCCGGCAGCCTGGGCAAACTGATCCGCCATCACATTGTTGCTATAGATGTTCATGGCTTTGAGCAGCGGCACTAGGGGCAGCGATTGATGCTGCACGAGCCATTGCACCCCGGCTCCAGTCGCTACGTTAGGCTGCACAAAACTTTCACCAGCGATCTCCACAGCGG
>CALCPB010000432.1 GCA_937897665.1 uncultured Halomicronema sp.
CCTACGCGGTTGCCCGCCAGCACAACGGTAAAGAGGCGAGCGCCCACCATCGCAATTCGCGCAATGGGCAACTGCATCGCTGCCGTCGCCTGCCGGAGCTTACGCCGCGAGGGCTTGCCAGCACCAGTAATGTAAGGCACCGCCAAACTCTTGGCGATGCGCTGAATCCTCGGCTCATGCAGGTTATTGCTGACCAACCAGATCGGCACCTGCGCTTGCAAATTGGCGAACCACTCTCGCACTTCAGCGGTGGTTTCGGCCTCTCTCAGGGGCACCAGGGTTTCATCCACATCCAGCACCAGTCCCTGCAAGTGGTAGCGCTCGATCAGCTCCAGCGTGATCCCGAGCACCGGTTCACCTAAAACGAGATCGGGCTGTAGCTTGTTCTTCAGCATGGAGGGAGCTTTTCATCCTCAAAGAGATCAGGGACAGAGCTTGACTTATCGCCCGTCAATCGCGTCGCGAATCTGGGCTTGAGCCGTTTCATGCTCAGCCAAGGTGCGGCTAAACACATGGGTGCCGTCATAACGCGCGACGAAATAGAGGTATTCCGTCGCCGGCGGATTCAAACTCGCCTCTAGGCTAGGCAAGCCAGGGCTGGCAATCGGCGTCGGCGGCAACCCCACATTGATATACGTGTTGTAGGGCGAAGGCGTTCTGACTTGGGCTAGGGTCAAGGGCTGCTCCGGTGTTTGGGTGACACCCAGGCCATATTCCACCGTGGGATCGGCACCGAGGGGAATACTTTCTTGCAGCCGCCGGTTAAACACCGCCGCAATCTCAGATCGCTCTTCGGGAATCACCGCCTCCCGTTCCACAATGCTCGATAGGGTAGCCCACTCCAGCAGCGAAAAGGCCGAACTACTTTGCTGATAAACCGGCAAAGCCACTGCTTCAAACCGATCCAGCATCAAGTCGCGAACGCCTTCGGGAGTGACCGTTTCTGCAGGTAAGAGATACGTATCGGGATAGAGAAAGCCCTCTAGATGAGGCAGATTTTGGGGCAGCCAAGGGTAGCGATCGCGAGGCAGTTGCTGAGTGGCGTCTAAGAAGCCCTGCGCCGAGAAAAAACCGCGTTCCTCAAACGCTGCGGCCATTTGCTCGCGCGTCCAGCCTTCGGGAATCGTAAACGACGTTTGGAGTACGTCTCCAGTCCGAATTTGCTGAGCGATGTCTTGCATCGACTGAGTCGGCGAGAGGGCATAGGTACCAGCCTGATAGCCGGCATCGCGGCGGAGATTTTGCCAGCGACTCCACAGATTCCAGGCGAGGTGAGATCGAATCAATCCAGCGGCTTCCAGATCTTGGCCAATCTGCTGCCCCGAAGTACCCGGCGGAATTTGAATTTGCACCGTATCCGTAGCTGGTGCTGGCGCCTCGGCGGCTGTGGGTGCGGCGTTAGCCGCAATGGGCGCGGTGGCCCAACTCCACCACGCCCACCCTTGCCAACCTGAAACCCCTAATGCAATAGGGAGTAACAGAAAAAAGAACAGGATTTTAGGAAGACGAGAAGCCATCAGCTTTGCCGATAATTAAGTAGTCACCGCTCCGACGTCGGTTATTTTAGCCTGTCACCCTGAAACTGATCTGCACCAGCTCCCTGGCTGGCCCCTGAGGCAAGTTCTGAGCAAGCCTACATCAGCACTGTCAGGGCGAGTTTAGCCAGCACCCCAATCCTGACAACACCCGCCTTAGCGAGCAATCTTCGGCCACCCATCTCTACAACAAACATGGGCTGTCACCAACGTCCAGACGAGCTCTCGCAGAGTAATCACTAACGACTCCGAGTCCGAGACGTGCAGAGGCTGGGCAGCTTATTCCAACACGTCAAAAATAGTCGACTCAATTTCGGGTCGCAGACGCTCAAACTCTTCAGGTGGAATCATATGAGCCTCACCTTGACCAGTCACTTCGGCGAACAGCAGCAGCGGATCGACGGGCGTGCAAACGGTATATTCCAACTCGTTATGGAAGAACGTCGCCAGGGTTTGAAAGTCTTCGGTCTCAGCGTCGCCATCGGTGTTGAGATCACCGACTTCAAGCGTAAAACAATCTTCGTCGTTAGGCTCAGGAATGTGACCAACAACGCTCAGGGTCACAGCGCTGCGCTTGAGCGATAAATCATGTTCCGCCAAAACTGCGCGGGCTGTGGGCAACAGCTCATCAATATCTTTGTCTTCTACATCGATCAGCGAATCCGTTTCACCCGAGTCATCCTCCTCCCAGGCAAAAATCTCGACCGGGGTGTCGAGCGGGAGGAGCAGAGCATATTGCCGACCTTCAATCTCGAAGGTTTGTTCAATTTGACAAATCAAGGTACGTCCTGAATCGTCTTTGATGGCGATAGTCGGACCCTCTTGGACGTAATCAGAATCCGCAGTCATTCCAGGTCTCCTGCAACGGTCTCAAACGGTTTTACAAAGGGGGCTGAATCCTGGTGAGCACGCTGGTCTAACCATTGTTGCAAAATAATCGCAGCAGCTTTACGGTCAATCAACCCTTTATTGCGAGACGGCGAAGTTCCTTCGGCTAAGAGCATTTGCTCTGCTTGAAAAGAAGTCAACCGCTCATCTACATACTCTACGGGTAATTGGAGCGCCGAGGATAGCCTTTGAGCAAAAGATTCGACCCGTTTCGCCTGTTGGCCGATCGCGCCGTCCATAGTGTAAGGCAAACCCACGACTAAGACCGTCACCTGACGGTCTTGGATCAAGCGCTGCAACGCCTCGACCAGCTGAGGAAAAGATTTGCCCTGCAAGGTCGTGAGTTCAGTCACGAGCATACCTAGGCGATCGCAACCGGCCACACCAATGCGCTTATGACCAATGTCGAGCCCTAAAGCCGAGACGTATTTCTGAGCCACAGCGGCTACTCCTGGTGCTCTACCACGCTCATCCGCATCGTCTCATTATCCCGACTGGCCCGAAAGGTTATCTGGCTGAGACCGACGCGGTGGTTCATCGCCTTCAGGCAACTCTCCCCTGGGCATCGGCGATGTCGCCGGTGACCACTTCAGCAAAGTCTCATCCCAGTCGCTGTGCCAGGTCATGCGACCCGGAATCGGCTTACCCGCTGGTTGTAGTCCAGCGAGCACTTCTGGCAGCTGTAACCCTTCTAAAGCAGTGGGTTTAGCCTCACGTACCTTATGCCAAACTGACCGCGATAACATGAGAGTGCGGTTGACTGGAGTCGCCTGAATCTTCAGCAAAAACTCTTCGCGCTCAGGCTGAAAGTCACGGGATGTCACTCGGAGAGGCATGGCCGGATAGGCCTGCAGTAGGCTCGCCATATGGCTCAACAACTCGGGATAGAGCCACGTGTAGGCTGGATGAACCGTCAGCTCCGCCGCATGGTAGCGATGCTTACCGCGACAGGCAATTAAATCAAAACGACCAATGGCCGCCTTGCGCTGCGGCTCAAACACATAGCCTTGAATGCGATTTTCGCGATGCATCCACTGCCGAGCCGTATTGGCCATCGCCTGGACCGGCTCAACTTTGAAATCTTGAATTTGCTGGTCAAAGACCTGTCTCACCAGTGGCGGCATGGCGGCAGTATCGAGCTGGTAAAGCAGTTGCGCATCGGCATTGCTCACAGCCATCAAATTGGGTAAATCAGGCTCTTGACTCGCCTGCTCCGACAAGATATCGGGGCTGATTTCCCAGTAGGTCACCTGCGCTAAGGGCTGAAAGCCATTTTGTCGATAGAGCGCCAACGCGGCTTTCTGCTCAATATCGACTTCAGCGAGCCACATGCGCGCTTCCCAAATGGTCTCAAAGCAGTGGCGTAACAGTTGGGAACCCACTGTGTCGAGCGGGCCTTTGGTGCTGGCGGGCAGCCCTTCTGGATCAACCAGAATGCGGTTGACCTGCCAGGTGCTGCGAGTGCGGTTAAAAGGAGCCACCTCGACAATGCCGCAGAGGCGATCGCCCAAGGCCGCCACAAACCCAGACCAGCGGGGACGATTGGGTAAAGCCAGCATCGTGGCTCGCTGCCACCAGGCGGCCAGGGGATGATGTACCAGGCTGCGAGTGCCAGTCATCAACAGCTCTGATCCAGCTTCTGGAATGGTGATACTCGCCTCGCCCCACCCCTCAATGACGTCAATATCGCGAGGATAGAGGGGACGCAGCTGCAGTTCTGAATCGGAAGCATCTGAGTGGGTCATACCGAGCACACGAGGACGAACTGTCTAAACTTTACAAAGCTCTGTATTGCCATCATAACGCGAGCTTCAAACTTCGCTCAAGCTCTGGCTGACGGCAAACAGCAAGCGGCAGATCGCTCCGACAGCCAATTGTGCAGGGAAGTTCTCCCTAACGACCCAACGGCTCTGCCCGATCATGCTATGACGGCTGAAGCGGACGAATGAGCACCAGGGGTGTTTGTTCATCCGCGTTGCCAGCCGGATTATCAATCAAGGCTTGGGCAACGACGTCAGCTCGCACGCTCGCGCTGGCCGCCACAATCTTGACCGCCTTCAAATCATTAACGTCAACAATAGCTGCACCTAACCCAGTGGCTTTTTCAATCTCATCAACCACGAGCTGCGGTGACTCTGGCCCCATCACCACAAACTGATCGTAGGGCGGTAAGGTACCCGTCACATCGTCAATCAGCCGGGCCTGATCCCCTGCTAGCTGATAAAAACCACCCCCTCGACGCAGCACGGCCTTCATAAAGGCTCCCCCCACAAAGGCTAAGAAGACCCGCCAAGCGCCGACAATATCCACTAGCGTTTGGAGACCGCAGGCCGTCGCTAGACTGGAGGTCGGCAAAAAGTAGTAGCATAATCGCCGCGCTAACCAACCAGGTTGAATCGTCGAAGGATGCCGCCAGCGCCCCTGCATGATGGCGACCGGCGTTTCGCCTAGGGTGATCGTGTCGCCCGGTTTGGCATGGGCAGCGACATACCGTTTCACCACTTCAACCGGCGAATCCAGATGGGTCAACAGATGAGTCGGAATCGGTAACACCTG
>CALCPB010000433.1 GCA_937897665.1 uncultured Halomicronema sp.
CTATCAGCTGGCCCTCTCTCGATGCGAGCGCTGCAGCTATCGCCCAGAGAGGGCCAGCTGTTTTGCACTAATGCGGGCGATCGTGTGCTCATTGGCGGGCAGGCCATCACCTACATGACAGGAGAAATTACCGTTTGAAGTGACTCGTAACTCAGTTGCCAGGAGATTTGAATGCGATCGCTGTGGGGGCTATCTTGTCAAACGACAGCAGGGAACCATGTTCGCCTGATGAGAATTGACTGGTGCATTGGGTAGTGGCGGCAATTGCTTGCGCTACGGGGTGTGCTGTTTGGGATTTCTGCTGAGTGTGGGCTGTTCCAGACACAGAACAGCAGAAAATCTGCCTGACAGTGAGAGAGATTTTGCCGAAATTGTTGATGGAGTAAGGTCATAAGTCTGCGACAATGAAATATTTGCTAGAAAAGCAATCGCTAAAATAGATCCATCACTCCCTCCCTCTCAGGCTTTAGATCATGCCGCTTCCTGTTGTTGCCATTATTGGCCGCCCCAATGTGGGCAAATCGACCCTCGTCAACCGACTCGCGGGAGTGCAGGAGGCGATCGTCTATGACAAACCAGGCGTGACCCGCGATCGCACCTACAAGCCTGCCTTCTGGGCTGATCGCGACTATCTTGTGGTCGATACGGGCGGCCTGATTTTTGACGACGATACCGAGTTTTTGCCCCACATTCGCGAGCAGGCCTTTGCGGCCCTCGCCGACGCGCAGGCGGCCATCATGGTCGTCGATGGTCAAGAAGGACCCACTGAGTCCGATCGCGAAATTGCCCAATGGCTGCGTCAGCATTCCGTGCCGGTGCTGCTGGCAGTGAATAAATGCGAGTCGCCCGATGAGGGCTTAGTGCAGGCGGCACAGTTTTGGGAATTGGGGCTGGGCGAGCCCTATGCGGTATCGGGCATTCACGGTAATGGCACGGGCGATCTGCTGGATGAGTTGCTGACCCATCTGCCCCCGAATGAAGAGATTGACGAGCCGGAAGAAGTGCGGGTGGCCATTGTGGGCCGACCCAACGTCGGCAAATCTAGTCTACTCAATGCTTTTGTGGGGGAAAATCGGGCGATCGTCAGTCCAGTTTCGGGTACGACGCGAGACGCGATCGACATGTTGGTAGAGCGCGATGACCATCGTTATCGCTTGATCGACACCGCCGGGATTCGCAAAAAAAAGAACGTCAATTACGGGCCAGAGTTCTTTGGCATCAACCGAGCGTTTAAGGCAATTCGTCGGGCCGATGTGGTGCTGCTGGTGATTGACGCGATCGACGGTGTCACTGAGCAAGACCAGAAGCTCGCTGGCCGCATTGAAGAAGACGGACGTGCCTGTGTCGTGGTGGTGAACAAATGGGACACCATTGATAAAGACTCCCACACCATCTACGAATACGATCGCACCTTGGGCAATAAGCTCTACTTTATGGACTGGGCTAAACGCATTTACACCAGTGCCCTGACCGGCCAGCGGGTGCCAAAGATTCTAGATTTAGTGGACCAAGCGGTGGCCGAGCATCGGCGTCGCGTCACCACTGCGGTGGTCAACGAAGTGCTGGAAGAGGCGGCCAGCTGGCATACGCCACCCACCACCCGTCAGGGGCGTCAGGGACGCATTTATTACGGCACCCAGGTGACGGCCCGACCGCCTACATTTGCCTTGTTTGTGAATGATCCCAAGCTGTTTGGCGAAGGCTACCGCCGGTATATTGAAAAACAGTTTCGACAAAACCTCGGCTTCGAAGGTAGCCCCATTCGTTTGCTATGGCGGGGCAAAAAGATGCGAGATTTAGACCGGCAGAGTGCTAACCGCGCCACCAAAGTTTGACGTCTTGACCTAACGCATGGATCTGCTCAAAACCCTTCCTATTGGCCTCTATCTCGAAGAGCCGATTACCTGGCTGCATCGACTTGATCCCCGCGTCAAGCTGTTTTGGCTCGTCAGCATTTTAGTCAGCCCGATCCTGGCCAACGCGGCCTGGCGGTTTTTTCTGGTCGGATTACTGATCGCGCTGACAATTTCGGCGCTGATTCCGCTGCGGGTATGGCGACAGCAAATGGGCTGGCTGCTGTTTCTCTGCACGCTGATGCTGGTGTTGACCGCTTTGCTCCCCGACGGGCTCGCCATTAATTATCAACCCCCAGTGCCTACGGCTGCCACCATAGAGCAGCTCACCCCTTCACCTGATCAATTCCCTACAGCGGCATTGACGCTACCACAGCCAACGGGCTATCGCTATGTGCTGGTCGATCAAGGGCCGCTCACAGTCACGCAGCGATCGCTGGAGTTAGGCATTCGCATTAGCACCCTGCTGTTTACGCTCATCTACGGCACCAACTTGTTTTTGCTTACCACCGCGTCAGAAGAGGTCACCGTGGCCCTTGAAGTGCTGATGTGGCCGCTACGACCGCTCAAAGCGCCCGTCACTGAGATTGCCCTCACGGTGACCCTGGCATTGCGGTTTATTCCCCTCGTGCTGGAAGAAACTCAGAACCTGATCCGCTCAGTACAAACTCGCGCCATCAATTGGAAAAAGCTCGGCTTTCGCGGTTCGGCTCAGGTCTGGCTGGCCCTAGTCGAACGCCTGCTGAAAAATTTGCTGTTGCGGGCCGAACAAACGGCAGCAGCAATGGCCGTGCGCGGCTTTACGACCCCAGACACCCATCGCGTCAAATGGTCAGTGCTGCGGCTCAAGACCGTCGATGTGGTCGCGATCGCCCTGATGGCTATCTTTTGGTATGCCCGCTGGGTCTGGGGTGGCGAAGGGTAGCCATGCTAGCACCGTGGTATGTGCGTTCGCTGCCCCTGCAGCAGCGAACGGGGTCTCAAATTTTTCAAGCACTCTACGGTTCGCCACCGACTGACGCCGGCCAAACTGCTGCGCCCCCCTGGCAAACCATTGCGACCCTGCTAGAGAGTCCAGCCACGCTGCCGGTTGAAACGCCCCAGGCTCGCCTTGCCCGCTATTCCATTTGTGCCGGGCCACCGCGTTGTGCCCACGGTCAGCCGCTGCTGTGGACCCCACCGGTGGGCCATATTTTGCCGATGCTGAGCGATCGCCGGCAAACACCGCGCCCCGATACCGTGCTGCTAACTGAGCGCGGCCAGCCTTGGCAGCCTCCTCTTGAACCCTTTGCCGGTGGCTGGCTGGGCTGGTTGGGCTATGACCTAGCCTGGGAGGTCGAAGCTCTACCCAATCAAAATCCCGATCCGCTACCCTTTCCCATTGCCTTTTGGTATGAACCGGCCACCTTTGCCGTACTCGACCATCAGCAACAGCGTCTATACTTGGCTGCAACGACCCCCGCTCAGCTGGATGGTTTGCAGCAACGGCTCGAACAGCCCCTCTTGGCCCCGCCACCGCTGACAATCGTGACCGAGCCGCTCACGCTAATGTCGTCCCAATCTGCCTATGAGGCAGCGGTGCGGCAAGCCCAGGCCTACATTCGCGCTGGGGATATCTTTCAGGCCAACCTGTCTCTACGCTTTGCCACCCAGACCTCAGCGGATAGCTGGACCATTTACCAACAGCTGCACGCGATTAATCCCTCGCCGTTTGCCAGCTATTGGCGTACCCCCTGGGGGGCCGTCGTGAGCTGCTCACCCGAGCGCTTGGTGTCACTGCAGGGCGATCGCGCCGAAACGCGCCCCATCGCCGGTACGCGTCCTCGGGGCGATACCCCGCAACGCGATCAAGCGCTGAGTCAAGAACTGCTGCATAACCGCAAAGAGCGAGCCGAACACATCATGCTGGTTGATTTGGAACGCAACGACTTGGGCCGCGTGTGCACCTGGGGCAGCGTTCAGGTGGATGAGCTGATGGTGCTAGCGCCTTACAGCCACGTGATGCATTTGGTGAGTAATGTGGTTGGCAGTTTAGCGCCTGGCCACACCGCCATTGATCTGATTCGTGCCACCTTTCCCGGCGGCACGATTACCGGCTGCCCGAAGGTCCGCTGCTTAGAGATCATTGAAGAGTTAGAGACCGTTAAACGCAATTTGTTCTACGGTTCCTGCGGCTTTTTAGACTGGCGCGGTCATTTAGACCTGAATATTTTGATCAGAACCCTGCTGTGGGTGCCGAGCGACGCGGGCTCGATGCCGACCGTTTGGGGGCAGGTAGGCGCCGGGATAGTCGCCGACAGTCAACCGACCCATGAATGGCACGAGTCCTTACAAAAGGCCCAAGCCCAACTGCTCGCCCTCGGCGTCACCCTAAAAGGCAGCGATCGCCCACTTTCTGCCACCGATGCAGACCAGACCTGAACTTGTCAAACTCAGGAAAGGTTCTTGTTTGTGTAAATACTTACAGTCGAGAAATCCGTTTAAAGCATCAAACTTCTAAAAAACTATAGTCTTGTAACACGTCATGGCTTAAAGTGTGGGGATGACAAAGTTACCCAATTAATTGGTTTCTCCCGCCCTGAATGAGCACAGAAAACTATATTAACCACCCCACATTTGGGTTACTCTTTCGGCTTTGTCTGGTGGCCGAAGGCAAAGAGCTATTTTCTACGCTGTACGCTCAGCGACTGTTCTTTGTAGTCACCTCCACGGCACCCACAGGCTTCACGTTTGATGCCATTGGTCGCAGTGAAGCCCGGCAGCTGTTTGAAGAGCGGATGCGATCACTGCGGCGTCAAGGCAATTATCCGGAGTACGATCGTCTGCAGAAGACGTACAAACAGACCTTTCAATGACCGGTTCTCTCTCGCCTGAGCAGATTCAAGCGCGCATCACGACGATTCAAGCGACGTTACCACCCCATACCCGTTTGATCAGTGTCACCAAAAAGCAGCCGAGTGCAGTCATTAGAGCCGCCTATGCGGCCAACGTGCGTGACTTCGGCGAAAGCCAAGTGCAAGAGGCGATCGCCAAGCAGGCTGAACTGAACGACCTGCCTGATCTGACCTGGCATTTGATCGGTCATCTGCAAAGCAATAAAGTCCGCAAAGCGCTGCAGCATTTTGACTGGATTCACTCCCTTGATAGCCTGAAGCTAGCCAAACGGCTGAATACGGTGGCTGGTGAACTGTCGCGTTCACCCCATTGCTGCCTGCAGGTAAAAATGGTGCCTGATCCGCCGAAATACGGGTTTACCTTAGACGAGTTATGGTCGGCGCTGCCACAACTCAATCAGCTCACCCATTTAAAAATTGTGGGATTGATGACAATTCCGCCCCAAGAAAGCTCGTTTCAAGAAATTGCGGCTATCTTTGCTCAGGCGCAAGATGTGGTTAATCAAATCAATAACAAAGGGTTCGATCAGCTTCACTTATCAGAGCTTTCGATCGGCATGTCGAGCGATTATCGCCTCGCGATCGCGGCGGGTTCAACCATGCTTCGATTAGGTACAACTCTTTTTGGCGATCGCCCGGCTTAGGTTTCAGCGATCACGCCTTTGACGAGAGCCTTCATTTTGGCGAGATCAGTTTCGCTGCCATCGATCAGAAAACCTGATCGATGCGCTCGGATCATCATGAGCAAAACAGTAGGATTCAGCCATAGCAAAGATCTCAAAGTTTTTAACTAATTATTAATAGCACTATCCTTTTAGGGATTTCGTGTATACTGTGGACTCAAATTCCGCATTCTCGATTAGAGTAAAGGCGGTTCAACGAACTGGTCGTTTCACGACTGATTCTGATTCAGATTCAGCCTGAGAAACGACACACCTTATCCAAACAGTGAGTTCTCTCTTTAGCGAAGTCAGAGCAACTGAATGAGGTCGTTGGCATAATTCCTCATGCTGAGCAGGTTCGCCTGTGAAGCGCTGATTGTCATGGAGTGTTAGCTGTGAGCAACTTGTTCAATAAACTAAGAGACTTTGTCGGCCTCAACGACCCTGCCGACTACGACTACGAGTACGACGAGATCGAAACGGGTGAAGAGTATCAGACGATCTATCAAGAAGAGAATGCTCAGCCTGCGGTAGCCGCCCCTCAGCAGCAAGCCGCTCAGGAAGAACCTCGGGCGCGTCGCCGTGTCCGCGAACGGATGCTGTCTAACGAAACTGGAATGAACACCATGGGAAGTAATGTGATTGGTATGCCTGGAGCGATTAACGGAGCCTCGGAAGTAGTGGTGATGGAGCCACGCTCCTTCGAAGAAATGCCACAGGCGATTCAGGCTCTGCGCGAGCGGAAGTCGGTCGTCCTGAACCTGACCACGATGGATCCTGATCAGGCTCAACGCGCTGTTGATTTTGTCGCGGGCGGCACCTACGCCATCGATGGTCATCAAGAGCGGATTGGCGAGAGCATCTTCCTCTTTACGCCCAACTGTGTCCATGTGAGCACGCCGACCGATGTCGAAGACGACATGCCGATGGCACCGCAAACCCCGATGATGGATCCGCGCAGCGTGCCTCCTGCTCCCGCTTGGACCGGCGATCGCGTTGTGGGTTTAGGCTAAAGCCCCGCACTCCCACAATCACACTGCAGGAATTTAATCAGAGGCAGCGTTTAGCTGTCTCCATTGCTGTTCGTTGAAAAGGACGTTAGCTAGTTGCCAACGAAGCTAAGCGTTTTAGGAGGCGGGGTGATGGGCGAAGCGCTCATCTCCCGCCTTATTTCGCTGGAAATTTTTGCCGCCGAGGCGATCGCCGTCGGTGACCCGTCGGCAGCGCGTCGGCAGTTTTTAAAGGAAACCTACGGCATCCAAGCCCAGGACGATAACGCGGCCGTTCTGGATGATGCCGATATCGTTTTGGTGGCGGTTAAACCCCAAGCTTTTCGCTACATTGTGCCGAATTTGCAGGCCGTCGCTGACCAGCAGCGCTCCCTACTCCTCTCGATCATGGCAGGCACCCCGCTGGCAACACTAGAGGCCGTGGTGCCTAGCTGGCCAGTGATTCGCGCCATGCCCAATACCCCCGCCACGATTGGCGCTGGAATGACGGCGATCGCCCCCGGTCAGCTGGCAACTGCCGCACATTTGCAGCAGGCTCAGACCCTGTTTGCCGCCGTTGGTCAGGTGGTCGAAGTGCCAGAAAATTTGATGGATGCCGTCACCGGATTATCCGGATCAGGCCCCGGCTATGTGGCAGTTATGATAGAAGCCCTAGCCGATGGCGGCGTAGCCGCAGGCCTACCCCGTGCGACGGCCTTAGCTCTAGCCGTGCAAACCGTCAAAGGGACTGCTGAGCTGTTGCAGACGACAGACATGCATCCCGCCGTCCTCAAAGATCGCGTCACCAGTCCGGGCGGCACTACAATTGCCGGCATCACCCAACTCGAAACCAGGGGACTCAGGTCGGCCTTAATCGCGGCGGTACAGGCCGCATGCGATCGCGCCAAGGCGCTGGGCTCGTAGTCTATCGAGGCGTTCTGAGATGGATGTGACTCGCTTATTAGTACAGCTCGCGATTGCTGTTGTTTGTGGTGGGCTAGCCACCCTGCTGATGCCACGCCAAATTCCCGGCAAGCTGATTGGCTTAGCGGTGATCGGCTTCGCCGGAGTTTGGTTAGGCGACTGGATCATCAGCTTCCTCACCACCACCTACAATCTACCCATTCCAGAATTTATCCTCTGGGATTTTCAGGGGGTCTTGATCCTACCTGCAGTCGGCGGCTCCGCGATCGTGCTTTACATTGTGACGACCTTTTTGTCTTGGGGGCGTTACCGGCGCTAAGAGCATCGCAAGAAGCGTTCCCGCTTGTCGGGGTTTGACAGTCTCAAACCTTCACAGCGAAGTGTCTATCTGAGAAATATAGTTTAAACGCAGCGCTCTCAGGTCAAGGTCTGGCCATGCTCTCAACTGGGTGCTCAACTGCCGGTCTGACTACCCAAACGCGGCTCAGTGCCCGCGATCAGTCGGCGGATATTAGCGCGATGCCGCAGCACCACGTATAGGCTGCCTGCGATCGCCAGCAGGATATAAGGCAGCGGTTGCTGTAGCGTGACCATCAATGCCGCCGATGCTAACGCCGTGGTGATTGAGCCGAGAGAGACGATTCTGAAAAGAGCGAGCATCAAGCCAAAAATGGCTGCCGCGCCCACACCCGCAGGCCAATAGAGCGCCAGCAATACGCCTAACCCCGTCGCTGCCGATTTACCACCAGTCCAGTTGAGCCAGATTGAACGACTGTGACCGACGATCGCCAGTAGCCCGGCACCGGTCATCCACCAGGGCACGGTAGACAACCATTCCGGAAAACTCGCGTAGACCGCTGTCAGCAAGACTTTAGTCGCCGCGACGGCGATTAAGCCTTTCAGTAAATCGATCATCAAGACCGTAATCCCGGCTCCCTTGCCCACCACCCGAAATACGTTGGTCGCCCCCGTATTACCAGACCCATGTTGTCGAATGTCGATGTCTTTGACCGCTTTCGTCACGAGGTACCCCGTGGGAAGCGCCCCCAATAAATAGGCTGCAAAAACTGCAAAAATTCCGACTGCCCAAGCCATTTGTCACTACTCTCACAGGACACCACTTTTTAGTCTACTGTCCCGAGTTCGCTTCAAAATCGACTCAAAACGAACTGTTTACAAAAGGCGTCATGAAGGGTACCTATCCCCTGCATGCAACTCGATCCCCGTCGTCAAGCCTGGTCACGGTAGCTGCGATCGCGGCCACATCGCACCCAGTCAGATCCAGGGATCGATCGCAATCACCCTGATCGCGACAATCTCACCTGGCACGTTTGTCTGCTCGAGTGCTATCTAACTCTTGGGTGCTTACAGCTAAGCGTTCAACTCGCGATCGCGGGCACTCAGACGTTTTCTCACGGGATTGATCGGCGCATGCAGGCATCTTTATTTCAAAGGCTCAATCAGCTGGTATTGCTGAATCCGAGCCAACAGCGAGCCCTGAGCAATATCTTAGAAACCGTAGAGATGCCCAAAGATTCCGTTTTATTAGAAGCAGGACAAATATCCAGCCATCTTTACTTTGTTGTAGAAGGTATTTTGCGCTCTTCTTACACTTTTGAAGACAAGGAAGTGACTCGATGGTTTTGTTTCGCCGAGCATTTTGCCACATCATACTTTAGCTTCGTTTATCGGGGGCTAAATCTAATCATAAATATAAAATAT
>CALCPB010000434.1 GCA_937897665.1 uncultured Halomicronema sp.
GGATATCCATATAGGCGGCGACCCCGACCAGCTCATTCACCAGGCCAGTGACGGTGACCTCGCGGGTAGGGCGAGCCCCTTCGAGCACCTCTACCGTCAAGAGATCGCCGGGTTGTACCCCTAAAATTTCGGCCAGTTTGTCGGTCAACAAGACGCCTTGGGTGGGCAGCGTCTGGACGTTGAGGTCGCGATCCATCAGGCGACGCAAGGTGCCATCAGCCGGTAACCCCGTCAGGCCCCCCAAGTAAGCACGCTGCTGAAACCGCAACCGCGCAGGCACCACCCGAAACGGTTCGGCCTGGATGACGCCCGGCAGGTTCAACAGGTCAAAGCGAGCCCGGCTAGAGAGGGGTTCAGTGAAGGAGAGGGTAATATCCTCCTGTTGGATTTGACGAAACTGCACGGTGATCAGGTAGTCCATCGCATCTTCGAAAGAATGGCCCACCACCAAAATCGCCACCGCCAGGGACAAGCCCAAAATCGTCAAGCCCGCTTTGATGGGTTGCCGTTCCACATTGCGGAGAATGATGCGACCGGCAGGTGAAAACAGGCGCTGCAGCCCCAAGCGCTCCACCAAGGGAGGGCGAAAATCGGCGGGCGGTTCCGGGCGCATGGCTGCGGCGGGGGGCAGGTTGACCGCGTTGCTCACTGCAACCGCTGCCCCGAGCGCCGCGGCCGCTAAACTCACCCCTACCGAAATCACTACCAGGCTGGGCTCCACTCGAAAGGCCAAGAGGGGAAAGTGATAAAAGTTGGCGTAATTCCGCGTCGTCGCTTCCCCCATCCACAGGCCGAGCCCAATGCCCAATAGCGCTCCTGCTACCACTACCAACGTGACCAGCTTCAGGTAATGCAGCCCCACATCCCAATTGCTGTAGCCAAACGCTTTCAACACCGCAATCTGATCGCGCTGGGTACTCACCAACCGCGCCAGCAAAAGATTCAGCAGAAAGGCCGCAATGCCCAAAAAGATCGTCGGCATAAATACGGCGATCGCTCGCAAGCTGGTGATCTCATCCGACAAAAAACGATTCGAAATCTGATCATGGCGACCGATCGCCCCCAGCCCCCCATAGGTCTCTAACAACTGATCCAACTGGAAAATGACCTGCGCCTCACTGGCCCCATGGGCCAGGGTCAAAGTGACATCGTTGAACGCGCCGTCCATATCAAAGGCGGTGCCCAGGGCTTCTCGCCCCATCCACATCACCCCAAACCGCTGATTGTCAGGCAGCAAATCGGTGCCGCGAATTTCATACACATATTCGGGTGAGAGGGCGGTGCCGACGATGCGCAATTCTTGCCAGCGGCCATTGATCACTGCCCCGAGGGAATCGCCGATCGCGAGTTCATTTGCCTCCGCAAACGTCTCGCTCACCAGCACCTCATCGCGACGACCCGAGGTAATGTAGCGCCCCTCTTGAATCGCCAGCCCATTCAGCACTGGCAACTGCTGATCCGGCACCGAAATCAAGCGTCCGGTCGCCGGTTCTTTCAGACCGGGCACATCCACAATCACATCGCGCACCACCCGCGTCTGCACCTGCTGCACCCCCGGAATTTCCTGAATGCGATCGCCCAGCTGCTCTGGGGCGCGCTTCAACGACGCAAACACATCGGCAAATCGATATTGGTCATAGTAGGTCGCCTGGGTCAGATTCAGCGAATCGTAGGCACTCAGCATCGTCACCATGCTGGCAATGCCGCAGGCCACAATCAGCACGATCGCGATCACCTGTCCCCGCAGGTGCAGGAGGTCACGGATGAGTTTGCGATCGAGGGAATTCATGAGGGAATAGGGAACAGATGACAGGTGACAGGGAACAGGGGGGAGGAAACAGAGGAGAGGGGGGAATGTTGAGTGGGACAGGGAAGAGCAGGGGAATTTTGCAGTGGGAGAGATTAGGTCACATCGGGATTTGATTGTTTGGCAAAAGTCAATGGATTTGGTGGTCTTGATCTATGGGTTGGCTGAGTCTTTTCCGAAGACGGAAATCTATCGTTTGACGTCACAGATTCCTCTTGCTGTGTTTTCTGTACCTGGCAATATTGACGAAGGCAATGGTCGAAGCAGTCGTAAGGAATATGCTCATTTTTTATCGATTGCCAAAGGGTCGCTAATGGAAACTGAAACCTATGTTTTTCTGGCAGTGCGACTTGGCTATGTCCCCCAAGCGCAAACGGTAGAAAGCTTGAACCTCATCACCGAAATCAGCAAAATGCTCACCAAACTCAGAACCCGCCTCATCAATTCCTAGCCCCCATTCCCTGTCCTCATTCCTGTTCCCTGTCACCTATTCCCTGTTCCCTAATCCCTCTCTCCTACCATTCCAAATCCTCTGGATTGACCTTGTCGGCATTGAGTTCGATCGCGCTAATTTCGCCGCTGCGCATGTGGATGACGCGATCGGCCATGGCGGCGATACCGGCGTTGTGGGTGATGACGGCAGTGGTGGTGCCAAATTCCCGGTTGACTTGCTGCAGGGCTTTGAGGACGAGTTTGCCGGTGCGAAAGTCGAGCGCTCCAGTGGGTTCGTCACAGAGGAGCACTTCGGGGCGTTTAGCGATCGCTCGGGCAATCGCCACCCGCTGCTGTTCGCCCCCGGAGAGCTGAGCGGGAAAGTGGGCGAGGCGATCGCTGAGGCCGACAATGTCCAGCGCTTTTTCGGGTGTGAGGGGATGGCGGGCGATGTCGGTAACCAGAGCCACATTTTCGCGGGCGGTGAGGCTGGGAATTAGGTTGTAGAACTGGAAGATGAAGCCTACCGAGTCGCGACGAAATTGGGTGAGGCGGCGATCGTTGGCGTGGGTGAGATTTTGGGTGCGAAAGATAACTTGTCCACTGCTGGGAATATCGAGTCCGCCCAAAATGTTGAGCAGGGTGGATTTGCCGCTTCCGGAGGGGCCGAGCAGCACAACAAATTCCCCTTCGTACAGATCCAGGTCGACGGCTCGCAGCGCCCGCACTTGCACCTCGCCCATGCCATAGGTTTTGGTTAACCCCTCAGCATGAAAGACGACCGGCGTGGTCGACGGCGCTGACCGTTGCACTAACGAACCTGACTGATTCATCATGGCGTCACCGCAGAAGGAATCCTGATTCGAGGCTAAGCCAAACGTGAGTCACCTGTGTTCAACTTCATCGAGATTCTTAACGATGCCCTGGTGATCTTGATGGACTTAGCAGGCAACATTGCTAGGCCGTGTTATGCAGTAGCTGATACTGATGTGGATCAGGCATCGGGAATCCGGAATGGTTTGCCTGAGCGTGGCATCTGAGCCACACCGGATGTTGGCTGTGCCCAGCGTAGGCCCAGCCGGCTCAGGATAGGCAACGACAGCCAAGCCCTCGATCCCAAGCCAGAGTCCTGACTCATTGAGAGCTTGAGTTGTGGAGAAATTCGGTGTCCACTTTTTCCATCAACCGGCCTACGGGACTGACTGTGAAGCCATAGCGGCGATACAACTCATGAGCATCACCGGTGGTTAGCATCCATCGGCGCAGTCCCTGCAAATCGGGGTGACTCAAAATGCATTCCACCAACCACTTGCCCAACCCTTGACCACGATATTGCGGCAGCACAAACACATCGGCCAGATAGGCAAATGTGGTGCGATCGGTAATCACCCGCCCCAGCCCAATTTGCGCCGGCGTCCCTGAGGGAGGCGTTGCAAACAGCCCAAAACAAAGCGATTGATCCAACGATTTCACTACCGTTGTTTTGGCAATACCTTTGGCCCAGTAGGACTCAGTGCTTAAAAACCGATGAATGAGCTCATCATCCAGAGCGGCTCGCTGATCGGTGACGATAAATTGCTGCCGCTGCCATTCCATAAAACAACGAAGTTCAAATGCTGCTGATCATACCTTTTTCAACCCTGCCAAGGGCAGCCTTGCAGCTCCTTAAATGTTGAAAAATAGTGCACTCATCACAAGAACCTCGATATCCTTAAAACAAGGGTTTGATGAGAACATGCTGACTAATCCACCCATTCGTCGAAGCATCATGCTGTTGTGTTTTGGAGCTGCAGGGCTATTGCTGGCAGCAGAATGGCGCATGTTGCAAGCGCGGGTTGAAGTCGCGACTCCGCTGCAGTTTTCCCGCATCAGCCGCCTAGGCATGTTTCTAGAACAATCTCCGATTGTCAGCATGGTGCATCAGCCAAAACTGGTCATTCGGCTGCAGTCTCGACAGCTCGAATTCTATGTGGATGACGAATTGGTAAAAAGCTACGACATTGCGGTTGGGCAAGCCGATTGGGAAACTCCCACCGGGCAATTTACGGTTTTAGATCTGCGGCAAGATCCGCTGTGGCAACATCCGATTACCGGCGAAGCCGTACCCGCTGGGCCAGAGAATCCCCTCGGCAGCCGCTGGATTGGTTTTACCCACGACGGTGGCTATCACATCGGTATTCATGGCACTAACCAAGAAGATCTCGTGGGTCAGGCCGTTTCTCACGGCTGTGTCAGAATGCGCGATCACGAAATTCAAGAAGTGTTTGCCGAAATTGCGATCGGCACGCCGATTATCGTCAGCGCCAATTAAACTTTTACTGTCGGCTGAGCATCAAAATTGAGGAGTCGCTATCGCCGGTTCATTAGCCAGATAGAAATTCGGCTCGGCTCACCCGCCCCCTGTCTGCAAGGTAAAGCGATGAAATTTTTTGAGAAACCTGGTCCTGAAATGAGCGATCGCGTTCCCCCCGGTCAGCACTTGGCCAAAGGATTTCCGGTGATGACCTATGGCGACACCCCGCAGATTTCCACCGCTGATTGGCGCCTTAAAACTTGGGGCAAAGCTGAGCGCAAAACCTATACCTGGGAAGACATGATGGCCCTGCCTCAGCAGGATTTCACGGCAGACTTTCACTGTGTGACGACGTGGTCAAAGCTGGATGTCAAATGGACGGGTATTGCGGTGCCTGACTTCTTGGCGACGCTCAACCTGGAGCCATCGGCCACCCATGTGTTGCTGCATTGCTTTGGTGACTACACGACCAACTTGACTCTGGCAGACTTTAACCGACCCGAGAATTTCTTTGCGCATCGGCTCTATGGTGAGCCTTTACCGGCCGACCATGGTGGCCCCATGCGGCTAGTCGTCCCCCATCTCTATGCTTGGAAGAGTGCCAAATGGATTAGTGGTATTGAGTTTCTCCCCCAAGAAAATCTTGGTTTTTGGGAAAGAAATGGCTATCATCCCCGAGGTGAGCCGTTTGCAGTAGAACGCTACAGTGGCCGATAACACCTACCTCCTTGCTCAACCGGGCTGCTTCTGGGTCGAGCAGGGCCTGGCCAAGGGGATTTCCCATTCATCAAAAATCATGGCAGCGATCGCCACCATGATTCAACGACCCGCTGCTGTTGGCGTGATGGAATACTGCCAAAATTCATCGCACAAGAAAAGGAGCATAGCAATTGCTACGCTCCTTTAACACACCCTATACGCAAGTTTGGTCGCGATCGACCTGGTTAAAAAGCCTGAGTTGACAGAGTCTACGGCTCGGTTTGCAAGGTTTGGGGATGCAGGTAAGTAATCATCTGATCGATGCCGCGCTGAATCCGGCGGGTTACAGTCATCGGGCTGACGCCAATACGCTCGGCCACCTCTTTGCGTGACAGACCATTGAAGAACACAAACTCAATTGCAGAGCGAGTTTTGTCTTCGAGCTGGGCCATGGCCCGCTGGAGCTGCTGACGGTCTTCTTCGAGCAGCTGCATCCGCTGATAGTAGGTGTCAGGTAGCGTGTCACCCAGCGTGATGTTGGAGTCAATTTGCTGACACACAGTGGCGTCTAAACTCAGTGGCATGCGGTTCTTGTTAGCCATCTTGACTTCGCGCCATTCTTCTACAGAAACGCTCAGGGCAGTGGCCATCTCATAGTCGTTCGGTTGGCGTCCCAACTGGCGAATCATTTCGCCCTGACACTTTTGAGCTTCTTTTTGCAAATCTTGCCAGCGACGGGGAATCTTAACAGTAGTACCGCGATCGCGCAGGAAGTGAAGCATCTCGCCGCGAATATAGGGCACGGCAAAGGAGCTAAAGGCACAGCCTTGAACGGGGTTAAACCGCTCAATGGCGCGGATGAGACCGAGGTAACCAATCTGCTCTAGATCTTCGTAGGGCTCTGAACATTGATGACTGACACGGTGGGCAATCTTTCTGACCAGACCAGCATTCAGGCGAACGAGGCGGTTGCGCAGTTCAACGGAAGGCTTATTTTTATAGGCAATAAGCATTTCCATGCCGCGAGAGCGAAGCGAAGAAGTCGGGTTAGCCATTTCTTAGAATTCCCTTGCGTTTTAGAGCGTCAGTTTTAGGAAACTTGTCTTATTCTCGACGTCTACACCTCTTGTAACCATCGTTGTTATACGGGACTCTCAGTAGGCCTCTGAAAAAGTCTCCGTATATCCTCGGAATACACTTTCAAAGAGAATTGTTCAAGCCTGGTATCAGAGGGTTTCAGCTCTCTTCACACAACGAAAAAGCGTCAGTAAATACGCTCAAATGCGAGTTTTAACGTCTTTTTTTCCGGAATTTATGGGGTTTAATCTATCGATTCTTTAACTGTTTCGATAGGTATATGAAGTGTTTGCGAGGTTGTTTCTCTTGAGTTGACAACTTAAAACTTCTCTTCAGTAGAACAGTGATAAAAATCGGAACGAAATGAAACGAGTTTTAGACAGCCTGGCCCTCACCCGGCTGACTGGGTACTTTGACATCTAGTTACCCAGAGCTCTTGACCTCTATTTCTAGACTCCACGGCGATTCACTTAGTCGAGCTGAGGCGCGATCG
Organism: uncultured Halomicronema sp.; assembly: GCA_937897665.1. Taxonomy (GTDB): domain Bacteria; phylum Cyanobacteriota; class Cyanobacteriia; order Phormidesmidales; family Phormidesmidaceae; genus Halomicronema. The sequence continues at coordinate 6,802 of CALCPB010000434.1, forward strand.
ACTCCCCAGACTCTAGGGTTATCAAATGACTGATGAAGATCTGCAATCGAGCCTCTAATCAGCCCTCACGCAACATCGAGATAAATGCATCAACTGCGGGTGAATGGGGGGTTTGTGCCAGAGTCGCCACACCGATCACCCGTTCCAACGGTTCGGGCAGCGATCGCACCTGCACCCCGTTAGGAATCGGCAAGGCAGCCAACCGGGGCAAAATGGCCGCGCCAAGCCCCTGAGCGACCATACTGACAATGGTCGAATCCTCTTTAATGACGTAGGCGACCTGCAGTTTTTGACCCCAGCGGTTCCAGTGTTCGCGCACGACACTCGTACATTCGGCATAGTTGTACAGCACGAAATCCTGGTTCGACAGATCCGGCCAGGTGAGTCGCCGAGGGAGCGATCGCCCCTTTTTGGGCAACAACGCGACGTACTCGTCGCGGGCGACTTCCCAAACGCGAAACTCTTCCGAGCGCGGCAGCGGCACTAGCCCCATATCAACCTGTCCCTCACGCAGTGCTTGCTCAACCCCGGCGGGTTCAAGTTCTGACAAGCTAACGTCCACTCGCGGAAACTGTTCACAAAAGCGCGCGAGTACTGGCGGCAGCAGATGAGTTGCCGCGCTGCGAAACGAACCGATGCGTAGGCTTCCCCCGTACAGTCCCTTTTCTAAATTGACCTCATACTCAATCAGTTCACGCAAGTCGAGAATTTGCTGGGCATGCTGCAGCACTCGCTCACCGAGCTGAGTGGGTTTGGCCCCAAAGCGCCCTCGCTTCAGCAGCGGTGCCCCCAGCTCTTTTTCTAGCGCGGCGATCGCCCGACTCACTGCCGCCTGAGACGTATCCAACACCAGGGCGGCATTGGAAAAAGTTCCTTCCCGAATAATCGTCGTCAACACCGTCAAGTGGTGAATGTTCATGACGATATTCTATTCGGTTATCGAATGGATGGGACTCGCGGATTGTTTTGATTCTCTGTGAAAGAAGGCGTTACCTTGACGGGCAAGCTGATGTATGCTGATTGCGACAGGTTGCCATGTTTGAACTGATCTCCTTTCACCGTTTCCGCGACACGCCGAGTGTCCAGTTTTTTGATATTACCGTTCAAGAGTCTAACGCTCGCGACCTCGTATTTCACAACGGTCCCGCAACCAGTCCAAACAATACGCGAGAAGGGGCGTGGCAGTTTTATTTGCACCCCAATCAAGAAGATAATTTGCTCGCGGTGTCAGGCGGTCGAACTTTTGACCTAGTCAATTTTTCCTGGCAGTATCCTCTCCATCGGGTTCGGCTAGATGCCAATCAGCACATTCTCCGACTACCGCCGGGGACGTTTCACCGCTCAGTCTCTGATCCGGATGGGTCATTAGTCATCAATCAAGCGGTGCGCACCCAAAGCGCAACCGTTGAGAGCGAATTTCGGGTTTACAACAGTGCTGAAATTCCTCGTCTACATCGCTTACTGACTTCGGGAATGCAACCCATGCGCCACGGATTCGAAGAAGACTGGCCCATGGCTGCGTAGCGCTTGCACTGCTCTTGCCTTGTATTTGCAGCACTCTAAACCCTGGACACTTTTGCCGAGGAACCATCAAAAAGGCTCACAGTCGCCATCCGCAAGTTTCTGCTAGAGGACTGTGAGCCTTTTGGTGATCGCCCTCTGCTCGTCGTTTAGGCGATATACCCACAAGCCCCAAGCGTTCAGCTCCTTTAGAAAGCCGTTCTGTGGGCAGAGCCATCCTTATTCATAAAGCCAACCATCCTTATTCATAAAGCCAACCATCCTTTAAGCAGAACCGTTCCTTGAATGAAGTCATTGCTTGAGCGAAGTCGCAAGGAACGCCTCTGCAGCCGACTTATTGACGTAACCGAAATGGGTCTCTCGTACGGTATTCGCGACTCTGAACCCTGCTTCATTGCGGCCAAAGCTCTTTCGCTTTCCCCGCTCCCATACAGACACAAACTTAAGAAACCATATTAAGGTAGACACGGTTTTACCCCACAGACTGTTGGCGCTATCTCAGCGTCAATACCACCGCTCATGACGACCTCCGTGCTGTACTGGATACTGAAGATTGCTCAAGGCCTGCTTGGTGTGCTGGCGATTTGGGCAGCTTTGAACCTGCGAACACCTCTATTGGCAGGCGTTCGAGCTGAAGTCCTGTGGCTGCTACCTTTAGGCATTATCGGCGTGCTATTGATTGATGCGCCGGGGCTGTGGCGTCGAT
>CALCPB010000435.1 GCA_937897665.1 uncultured Halomicronema sp.
CAAGGGGGCGAAGGGGAAAGGATGTGTAGCTAGATTTTAGAGAATCGGTATTACCCGTTGTCGTAGTGGGATTGAGCAGTGGCTTCCCAAACAATGCGCCCTGGCGGTCATGACCGCCAGGGCGCTTGGTGAATGCCGATAGTTTACGACGCGATCGCACTGACCGACATTGGCTCAACGACAAGAATGTTGGCTCGTCGCCCTAAGACCCGCACCTCTGTGCCTAACGGAATCGTCAGGGCGCGATCGCAGTAGGCTCGCCAACGCACACCCTGAAACTTTACCCGGCCCAGCTGACCCGGCTCAATGTCAGTCTTAACGACCGCCATCGCCTCGTCGTCCGAGTGCCAAGCAATAGAGTCGTCGCCAAAAAGGTCATCCGTTAAGGGATAAGTAGTCTCGAGGAAATTCGCTTCCCCCACTTCAGGACTGAAAAATGTATTCATTAAACTCATGACGATCTCCCTTCGCGAGAACCACCCTAAGCCTAGTAATTCCACTCAAACAGCAGCAATGCGTTTTGATTCTGATTTGGTAGAGAAAACATCAGTCCGCGCTATAGCAAACATAAGCAGTCGATCTCTTTGGAGAGATCGACTGCGAAAACGGTTCCGCCCGTCGTCGTCAGTCCTAGTGCACTTCAGCTCCAATCATCAGCCGTCCGCATTGCCGACGTAGTACTTCCCCCCAGCGGCGGCGCGCCTCCCTGAGGCTGATAACTCGCTGATTCGGAGGCAGGGGCCATCAAGCCCAAGCCAACCAAAAGCATCAGAGTCCCTAAACAGTTTTTGACCGCAATAAAAGGCATAGAATTAGCCTCTTCTGAAAGATAGTACAATTATACTAAATTTCGGAGAAGCTATTTATCCAGAGGTTGAGCTTCTGCCGGGTGGGGGATCGCCCCCCTGAGGAACATAATCGGCAAAGGCCTGACCGTTTAATTGAAAAACGGTGGCGATCGCCAACAAGCTAACTAACAAAATCTTTATCCTAATAGAGCTCAATGGAGGAAATAACATGGTTATTTACAACTTAGATAATGATTCAATAAAGTATGCACCTATTATTGACTAGAAGGCCACGAAAGCTCACAAACTGTGCCGTTGCCGTCTCTTTTTGAAAAGCGAGAAAACTTGCCGCTTAGCATTAATTCTAATCGATAGGAAGATTGGGTTCCATCCCCGATATGTGTAGATTGGATGCCCGGCCCGTTGTCTTCTATCTTTAAACTGTAAAAATCGTTGATATTTTTGCCTAAGACCTGAATTCGCGTTGTGCCGAGTGCGTGCTTGCCGATATTTTGTAGAGATTCTTCGAGGAACCAGCACAACTGTCTTTTGACATCTAAGTTGAGTTGTTTACAGTTAAAGGGCTCAATTGAAACTGCCCGCACCTTAATCGTTTCAAATCCCGGTAGTTTGCGCTTCACAGCCAAGCTATAGACCTCGTAGAGCACTTCATGCATGGGATGAGTCAGGTCTAATTTAATATCTCCTTGAGAGTAGAAAAAATATACGTCGCCGATCGCTTCTTGCCGCAACCGCTCACCCACCCCTCTGATCTCTTGATTCAGAGCTCTGAGTTCTTCCAACACAAAAGACTGCTCAGTGTTGCCATCTTTGGCACTCCGCAAAAGACTCGACAGCCGCTGTAATGGCCCCGCATGAATGGCACTAAAAGCACGCTCAATTGCTTTGCGTCGTTCGGCCTCGAGCACTTGCACTTCGACCAAGGCGGCCTCTTGGTTGCGTAGCGCACTGCGCTGGCTGCGATAGTTAAATCCTAAATAGGTAATCCCCGCTAGGGGAAGGCTCATCGCCATCGGGGCCACCGGCAGCCATAGGCCAAACCGATACAGGATCAGATAGCATGCGCCGACTGCTATCAGCGTCACAATCGCGAGGCTGATCATGCTTCTCAGCGTCGAGCGAAAAGAGATGCTCATGGCAATGCCAATCAATCCCGCTGACACAATCAGAATATCTTCACTCCAAAACGGGATGCCCCGAATCAGTGGGCGAGCATCGATGACTGAGCGGATGATTTGGCTGGTGGCATGGGCTTCTAACTCAGGCCCTGTAATGCCAATGCGAGGTGAAATATCGCGGGTCTCATAGTCCTGCATGAGGTTAGAAGAAGCTGAAACGGGCAAAAATCGTGGGAAATATGCGTCAATTTCATCGACGATGACAACTTTATCCGTCAAGGCTTCAAGCTCTGGAGATCGGTCAACCAATTGTGAGGCTTCTATAATCTCGAAGGTGGCAGAACCCGATCTGAAATTCAGTAGGGTTTGGATCTTGCTGATATCAGCTTCCCGAACATATCCACCCGAATTTTCTTCCAAAATGGGAATTGGCATAAAGTCCGGCGATTCAGGCTCTTTGAAAATCGGAATATCAGGATTAGTCGGGTGATTTTCGAGGACATAGCCTCGTTGCGTCGTTAAATACGTTTCGGCAAGTTTGAAAGAAAACGAAAACCTAAATGGATTATCAGTTGCATCTTCGTTTTCATCGGGCAAATAAGCGCCCACAAACACCCGCCTGATGCGACCATCGCGATCAAGGGGCACGTCATTCAAGCCAACCTGAGTTTGCGCTACGCGGTCGGACAGAGGAGCAATGGGTGGGATGGGTCGAGGCGGTAAGACTTTTTCAACAGTAATGAGATTTTCATGGGTTTCAAACAGGTCGAGCAGCTGTTCTCGACCAGGATCATCACTAAACTCTTCTCGAAAGACGTTCAGACCCACGACTGCCGGTTCCGCCGAGAGAATGATTTCTAACAGCTGAGCGAGTTGTGACTCGGAAAGATTCTCATCCACCCGTACCGGGTCTTGCTCGATCAGAACGATCACGACTTGCTCATCAATGCCTGCCGCCGGGCGGCTCCGCAAAAAAACATCCAATACCGCCAGTTCTAGGGTGGCAAACAGCCCCAGCCAGCGAGCCGCAACCAAGCCCGCAATCATGACGTACCCTACCGGCCAGCGAGAAGATTGCTGAAAGAAGCTTTGAGCGCCTGTGAAAGAGGCTTTTAAGAACGGCAGCATAGTGGCAGAGCTATTCGATTAAGCCTTCATCCCGCGCTTTAAGACAGGTGACGATGCGCAGGTTGCGGCCCTCTTCTTTGGCATCTTCGGGGTAGATGCCCAGCACGTCGTAAATTTTGCTCCAGTAGTTGCGCACCATGCTTTCAGAGACGTGCAGGTGCTTGGCGATCGCCCGATCTTGATACCCATCTTTGCAAGCTAGATCAAGGGTTTCGAGCCACTCGGGCTTGAGTTCGAGTCCAGCTTTGAGGCTGCGAATATCACGGGTGTGGGTATAGCCCTGCAAAGCCGCCTTGAAACGCTCAAAGGCTTTATCAGTAGCGCTATCTTTGCTCGACACCGTAAAGCCGCCGCGATGGTTATCAATGTCAGGAATAATCCTCACCAGGGCATCGGGGTAAGAGGTGTGGATGGCAATATTGATTTCGGGATAATCTTTCATCAGACTTTTTAAGAACTGAATGCCGAACTCAGTTGCCGCTGGCTCGCCCGGCCCTTCGGGCAGTTGCAGATCGAGCACCAGCAGGTCAGGCCGCAATCGTCGCACCGCTTCCCGAGCAGCCTGCAGCGTGGTCAACGTCTCTAGCGCGATGTTGCTGCCAAACCGTTCCAGAATGCTGTGAATCCCGGCCAGGGTCGTGGGATGATCTTCGACGACAAAAATTGTTCGCTGCTCACTGCCCGAAGCCACTTTAGAAGTCATCGTCTTGAGAGAAGAGGGAGGCGTAGAGACTGAGGCAGAGGCGATCGCAACCATGGTAGATGAGGAAAAAGTAAGGGCAAGCAACAAAACCGGACAGCAAGCACGAACGATATCCTCACAGTTTGGCGCAGACCCTGACCAGGCTCAATAGCGAAAACTACAGCCCCGATAGCAGAAAGATAGACTACTAGCTGGCCGTCGGCAATGCTCTAGATAAAAACCTTCACCCCAACCAGATGAAACCGCTCTACACAATCCGTAATCATGCTGTTGCCGATGAGGCCATCGGTCAGGGCGATCGCCCAGAATGACGTTCAGGAGAGAGGGCTACCGACCAGAGTTAGCAGCTCCAAGCTAGAGCGCTGACATCTCCTGTTTGTCTCTATTCCCATTGTCATCTGAATTAGATGTGAACCGGCAATTTTATCCGCTCCAGCGTGACCAGGCGCTAGCAATTATCAGTTGGCGTTATCCGCCGCCCTATGACGTCTACAACCTTGCGCCGGATGATTTGGCCGATTTGCTCAATCCTCAAAATGCTTTTTTTGCCCTCATCCAGACCGACAACACCCTCGCCGGATTTTGTTCATTTGGGCCAGACGGACAGGTGAGTGGCGGCAACTATGATGCCACCGCTCTAGATATTGGCATGGGCCTGCATCCTGATCTCATCGGTCGGGGACAAGGCCGACACTACGCCATAGCCGTCGCTCGGTATGGCAGCAGCCAGTTTGGTGAGCAACGTTTACGCGTTACTATTGCCACGTTCAACATCCGAGCGCAGCGGCTTTAGCAGCAACTGGGATTTGAGCCCGTAGAGCAGTTTTGTCGGACTGGCAGCCATCAAACCTTTGTGATTATGGTGGGTGCGATCGCGGGATGAGGCGTAGTGAGAACTGCGCCTCTGGCCCATCTGACCAGTTAGCGCGCCCCCTCAGCCATGCCGCGATTTACTCCTGTTCTGGCGGTTCCTCAATTGTGGGAGCAGCCTCATCCTGTGGAGCAGCCTCGACCTCAGGAGCAGCCTCGCCCGCCGTGCGCGTCGTTTCTTGCAGGTAATATTCGCCCAGGTCGATATCGCTGATCACAATTTCCTGATATTGCAAAACACCCGTCACACGCACGGTGTCATTGATGGCAGGAGCGGCATCCGCACTGCGCACCCACACCGTACCAGTGGCATCCGTGAGCTGATACAGCGTGTCTTCTAAAAGGGGCGCGGCTTGCGATACGGTGCCCTCAATCTGCAAGGTTTGATCCACGCGATCGCGAGACAGGGTCTCAATCGGTTGGGTCGAGCCGATCAGCTGCGAGACGCGATCGGGGAGATGTACTCCCACCGTCTCACTAGGTATCGAAGTCTCGGTCGGCTGACTACAGCCCAATAAGAGCAATCCTAAGGACAGCCCGCTCCATTTTTTAAGCTGCCAGATCTGTTGCAACATGCCGAATAATTTAGGATAAGCGGTCTCTAAATCTGAGACACTAGAATTCGTAAAATTAGGCCGATGTCGATCAAAGACAACACCCAACCGGGATGCGGCTGAGGGTGCTGAGTCACGTTTGAATGACTCAATGCTTTCTGACCAACAGCGTAACTCAGGATTTTAATGACGCAAATTCTGGACGGCAAAACTCTGGCAAAAACTATCCAGACGACCCTGGCGGAGAAAATTACCGCTTGGGCTGCGCTCGCCGGTCGTCCACCCGGGCTCGCCGTCGTGATGGTGGGCGATAACCCAGCCAGTGCCGCCTATGTCAGAAACAAAGAGCGGGCCTGCGAGCGCGTCGGCATTGCGTCATTTGGTCAGCACTTGTCTGCCGATACGACGCAAGCGCATGTAGCCGGACTGCTCGCAGATTTCAATGCGGACGATCGCATCGACGGCATCTTGCTACAGCTGCCGGTGCCGGATCATATAGATGCGGTCGCGCTGCTGAATGCCATTGCCCCAGACAAAGATGCGGACGGCCTGCATACCGCGAACCTGGGTCGGCTGCTCCGGGGCGAATCGGGGCTGCGGAGCTGCACGCCCTTTGGGGTAATGCAGCTGTTGCAGGCCCACCAGATTGATCCAGCCGGTAAATCGGCGATCGTTCTGGGGCGCAGCATTCTGGTCGGCAAGCCAATGGCCCTGATGCTGCTAGAAGCGAATGCCACCGTCACCATCGCCCATTCCCGCAGCCAAGATCTAATGGCTCTGACCCAGGCAGCCGATATTGTCGTCAGTGCGATCGGGCGACCGGGCTTGCTTACCGCCGACCATATCAAGCCGGGAGCCATCGTCATTGATGTGGGGATTAACCGGATTGAGACGGCACCAGGGCAGTATCGTCTGGTCGGAGATGTAGACTATGAAGCGGTTAGTCTTGTGGCTGCGGCGATTACGCCAGTGCCTGGGGGAGTAGGTCCCATGACTGTTGCCATGCTTTTGCACAACACGGTGCAGAGCTATTGCCGTCGCGTGCCGAGCTTACCCAGCGACCAGTCTCTTTTGTTTTAGCCGTTGCAGCTTGAGTAGGGTAATGACTTCTTCTACTGATACCACGTTTGATCTCAAGGCCTATTTGCGCGATCGCCAGCAGCAAGTTGAGGTCGCCTTAGACGCCTCACTGCAGGGACAATACCCCGAGACAATTTATCAAGCGATGCGCTACTCGCTCTTAGCCGGGGGCAAGCGGCTGCGCCCAATTTTGTGTTTAGCCACCTGTGACCTCATCGGCGGCACCGCAGCGATGGCGATGCCGACAGCCTGCGCGCTAGAAATGATCCACACGATGTCGTTGATTCACGATGACCTGCCCGCGATGGATAACGACGACTATCGTCGCGGGCAGCTCACTAACCACAAAGTCTATGGCGAAGACGTCGCCATTTTGGCGGGCGACGCGCTCTTGACCTACGCGTTTGAATGGGTCGCCACCCAAACCCAAGACGTACCTGCCGATCGCATCCTGCAGGTGGTGGCGAATCTCGGCAAAGCGGTAGGCGCGGAGGGGCTCGTGGGTGGCCAGATTGTGGATCTCGCTTCCGAAGGTACCCCCGACGTCAGTCTAGAAACCCTCAATTACATCCACACCCACAAAACGGGTGCGCTGCTACAAGTTTCCGTCACCTCAGGAGCGATTTTGGCGGGCGCTGATGACAGTCAAGTTGAAACGTTATCGCAGTATGCCGATCGCATTGGTCTGGCCTTTCAAATTGTGGATGACATCCTTGACATCACCGCTACGTCAGAAGCATTGGGCAAGTCTGCGGGCAAAGATTTAACTGCACAAAAGGCCACCTACCCGAGCTTGTGGGGGCTCGAAGCATCGCAACAGCAAGCCCAGCAACTCGTCGAAGCCGCTAAAACGAGCCTGATGGACTGCTTTGGCGCTCCGGCCCAGCCCCTGATCGCCCTGGCCGATTTCATTGTTAACCGGACCCATTGAGGAGCTCTAAATCAGCTATGCAAGACATCGCGGATATTTTGCAAAACCGGGTGTTAATCGTGGCGTTGGTCGCCTGCCTGCTTGCTCAGTTTCTCAAGCTGGTGTTTGAGTTAATTATTCATCGCAAAATCAACGTGCGGGTACTGGTCGAAACGGGCGGCATGCCCAGCTCTCACTCTGCCCTGGTAACGGCCCTAGCCTGCGGCATTGGTCAAACCTGGGGGTGGGCCAGTCCGGGCTTTGCGGTGACGACGGTATTTGCCGGGATTGTGATGTACGACGCGGCCGGGGTGAGACAGGCGGCTGGCAAACAAGCCAAAATCTTAAATCAGATTATCGACGAGCTATTTCGTGAAAAGCCTGAATTCAATGAAGATCGCCTCAAAGAACTCTTGGGCCATACCCCAGTACAGGTGATTGTAGGGTCAGTATTGGGGGTATTAGTGTCTTGTCTTGCCGCACCAATGCTGTTTTAAGGAATCAGGCATCACCGCTTGACCTTAAGGCGTACGTAGCGCCGCGATCGCCAAACAGGCCAAGCCCGCGATCAGGGCCACGCCACCCAACGGCGTCACCGGCCCAACGGCTTTTATGCCTGCCAGACTGATCAGATAAAGGCTGCCCGAAAACATCACTACGCCGGCGACAAGTAACCAGCCTGCCGCTGTTAGCCAAGCGGTCGCGACCTTATCTTGGCCCAACAACAGGGCAATCACCAGCAAAGCCAGGGCGTGATACATCTGGTAGCGAATACCGGTGCCAAATACCGCGATCGCCCGTTCGCTCAGCTGACCCTGCAAGGCGTGGCTGGCGAACGCGCCCCCCGCTACTGAGAGGCCGCCTAAAATTGCCGCGATCGCCCCAAAAATTTGCATAGTTGCCCACTCTAAAATGCTTATGGTTATAGCGTAAGCAAGATGCGGAGTGACGATCCAACTGATGCTTTGATTGTCACTCCCTTGGGCAGCTTGAGCGCTCGTGACAATTTGGCAGTCAGGTAAATCTGTGACCCCAGAAGCAATTATCTCAATCATCTGTGACAAACTTCCAGGCATAGTCCCGAAAGCTAGTTGGGGGGAAACGTCGCTGTTTTACAACCCCAATAGGGTTTTGCCTCACGGCGTTTATTTTTGCACCCTCAAGCGTCAAAACGGTGAAAATGACCAGGCTTCAGAGCTTGATCGACCCGGCGTCTTCCGGGTAGCAATTGGTCTTGAGCCTAAAACGTACATCCGTTTATTTGGCTCCAAGCCAGAGCGCCCCGCCAAGGGCGGCATAGTGACGGCTGATTACGATTTCACCGCGCTGAATGAGCTGATGCCTCATCCGATTTATGCCTGGATGAGCTGGGCGCAAATACTTTGCCCGAGTGACAGCCAATTTGAGACCATTTTTCCGCTGATAGAAGAGGCCTATCAGAGAGCAATTAAGAAGTTTGAGAAAAAGACGGCTAACAGAGACGGATAAAAATGCAGGTATCGGTGTTTATCGCCACGACCCTAGATGGTTTCATCGCTCGCACCAATGGCGACCTTGATTGGCTGCCCAACGCCGAGGCCGAGGAGGCGGCTGAAGACTATGGCTATCAAACATTTTTTGACGCCATCGATGTGCTCGTGATGGGTCGTCACACCTATGAAACAGTGCGATCGTTCGGCGAGTGGCCCTACGGCAATAAACGCGTGATTGTCCTCAGCAGCCGGGCGATCGCCATTCCACCCGCGTTCGCTGCTCACGTGACCGCCAGCACCGCCACGCCGCCAGAGATTTATCAACAGCTGAGGGCTGAGGGCTACCAACGGGTGTGCATCGATGGCGGCCAGC